>CAYRTN010000245.1:0-2536 GCA_964427235.1 uncultured Chthoniobacter sp.
ACCAACGCGCCACGACAAGCGACTGGATGGAACTCGAAAAGCAACGCGGCATTTCGGTCTCCTCGACAGTCCTGCAGTTCGACTACAACGGATGCGTGGTGAACCTCCTCGACACTCCCGGCCACAAAGATTTTTCGGAAGACACCTACCGCGTTCTCACCGCCGTCGATGCTGCCGTGATGGTGATCGATGCTGGTAAAGGCATCGAAACCCAGACGCGCAAACTTTTTGAAGTCTGCCGTCAACGTGGTGTTCCGATCTTCACCTTCATGAACAAGCTCGACCGTCCGGCTCGGCCACCGCTTGAGCTTCTCGACGAACTCGAGTCTTTTCTTGGTATTCACGCCTTGCCCATGAATTGGCCGCTCGGCGATGGGGTCGACTTCAAGGGTGTTTACGACCGCCGCGAAAAATCCGTTCACCTTTTTGAAAGAACTCCCGGCGGAACTTACCGTGCTCCCGTTTCTGTCGGTGGCATTCAGGACGAGGCAGTTCGCTCCTCGCTCGCTCCGGATGTTTATTCCAAGGTTTGCGACGAACTCGAGCTGCTCGATGGCGCGGGCACGGACTTTGATTTTGGCGCGGTGAGCGCGGGCAAATCGACACCCGTCTTTTTCGGAAGTGCGATGAACAATTTCGGCGTCCAACTTTTGTTGGATAATTTCCTCAAGCTGGCCCCATCCCCAACTCCACGTCCTAGCGGGACTACGGTTGTGCAGCCAGACTACGAGCCGTTCTCGGGATTTGTATTCAAGATTCAAGCGAACATGAACCCAAAACACCGCGATCGCGTTTCGTTCATTCGAGTCGTCTCAGGATGCTTCCGTCGGGATATGTTGGCAACGCATATTCGGACTGGCAAAGCCGTTCGCCTCGGCAATTCCCAACGCCTTTTTGCACAAGACCGTGAAACAGTCGATGAGGCATGGGCCGGCGATGTCGTTGGCATCGTGGGCAATTACGATTTCTTGATTGGTGATACGGTGAGTGAAGATCCCTCACTGCAATTTAGCGAGATCCCCCGCTTCCCGCCTGAGTGCTTCGCCTACATCCGAAATTCCAGTACCGCCAAATTCAAACGCTTCCGCGAAGGCCTCGACCAACTTCTCAAGGAGGGCGTGGCTCAGCAGTTTGAGCTACCTGACGCCGTCGCGCGTGTGCCGCTGCTCGGAGCCGTTGGCCCGTTGCAGTTTGAAGTCATGCAATATCGCCTGGAAACGGAATACAGCGCGGACTGCCGCGTGGAAACCGCCCCGTGGCAATTTGCTCGCTGGGTCCTCAAAGAAGATGCTCCCTTTTTAGACCGCCCTGAGGTCATGCTCCCGAGTGGATGTACGCTTGCACGCGACTCCTTTGGGTTTTGGGTTGTTTTGCTCCCGAGCAGCTGGACGATCGGCTACCTCGAAGAGAAAAATGCCACACTCACTTTCACGGCCACGCCCCCTCACGCACCGCCTACCTTGGATGCGTAGCTTTGCTTTGATATTGCTCGCAAGCCTTTCACTGGCGCATATTAGGTTGGTTTGAAAATCGGCTATCTTATTCCTTTGCTTTTGAGCATGTGCCTTGTGACCGCACAGGCCGATTTGTCGTCCCCTGATGCGGAGGACGCATCACGGGCGTTATTGGATTCTGTTGTCACCGATTTCCGTTCAGAAGCCTTCGATTCTGCTCTGGCAAAGTTAATCGAAATCGAAAAAGAAAAGCCGCACGACCCCGAAGTCCTTAATATGCTGGGATCCGTCTACATGAAGAAAAAGGACTTCGTGAGTGCGACCAAATACTTCGACCTCTCCTTGAACAAAAAACCGGGCTATTTTCCGGCGGCATTCAACTATGGAGAATTACTCTTTCTTCAAAAAAAACACACTGAGGCCCGTCGCTATTATCAGATGCTGTCGGCGCAAGATCCTGCCAATGAGCTTTTGCAGTTCAAACTCGCCCTCTGTGACATCGAGGCCGGCGATGAGGTTCGGGCTAAAAACTCGCTGAACAACATCAAATATCCAGGTGACTCGCCAGCTTGGTACTACGCCCAAGCCGTTTGGGAATACAGGCATTCCAACCCGAAAAAAGCCCGCGCCTACACCGCCACCGCCAAATCGATATTCGGCGACAAGACCCTTCTTTTTGATGAGACTTTTAACAATATTGGCCTCAAACCCTAGATCACGAGAAATTCCATGAGCGACAAAACCACTTTCAACGCGACCCGATCACGCCTCAGCGGTGAAAAAAAACAAAACTCTCGTGATATTTTGCTACACGAGAAAGCCCGCGTTCTCGTTACAGGAGCAGGTGGTTTTATCGGCAGCGCTCTCGTCCACGCTCTCAACCAGCGCGGCATCCAGCAGATCGTCGTAACTGACGCGCTCGGCGAGGATGAGAAATGGCGCAATCTTCGTCCGCTCACTTTTGAAGATTACGTTCCCGCTGATGAATTCTTGAAAGGCATTGAGGAGGCCTCTGATAAATTCGGCCGATTCGCCGCCGTCTTCCACCTTGGCGCTTGCTCGTCCACCACGGTCACAGATTC
>CAYRTN010000246.1:0-2536 GCA_964427235.1 uncultured Chthoniobacter sp.
ATGACGGACAAAATCAACGCTGAGATTTCGGTCGAGCCATTCGGCGAATCCGATGGGGTGAAAAATTTCGGCGGCTTGCTGGAGCAAAACATCCGCTCATTGAGCATCAGTTGCCTGCCACAGAATTTACCAGAAATCATCAAGGTCGATATCAGCGCATTGAAAGTCGGCGATTCCCTGCACGTTCGTGACATCGCTTTACCAGTAGGCGTCGAAGTCAACGACGATGCGGATCTGACTGTTTTCATTGTTGCCGAGCCGAAAGTGGCAGAAGCCACTCCAGCAACCACCTCCGCCGCAAAAGGCCCAGAGGTCATCAAAGAGAAAAAAGTCGAAGCCGCAGCCCCCAAGAAGTAGTCCCTTCTCCGCGTGGAAAAAACGGCAGCATTTCGTCTCGTGGCCTGCTTGGGAAACCCAGGCAAGGAATACGCAGGCACCCGCCACAATGTCGGGTTCCTTGTCGCGGACGAACTTGCCCGCCGCAATGCCGCCTCTTTTTCGTTCGAACCGAAATGGAACTCGGACACCGCTAAGGTCGGCGGCCGCACGATCATGAAGCCACAAACCTTCATGAACCTGAGCGGCGAAGCCGTGGGAGATTTTTCGAGGTATTACAAGATCCCGACAAATGAGGTGATGGTCGTCCTTGACGACGTTTCCCTTCCACTCGGGACCCTTCGACTCCGAAAATCCGGCAGCGCAGGTGGACACAATGGCCTAGAATCCATCCTCGTCCATCTCAGCACCGAAGCGGTTCCCCGCCTCCGCGTAGGAATCGGCCAACCCGACGGCAGCGCCCTTCACGATCACGTGCTTGGACGCTTCAGCAATGAAGAACTACCCGCCGTTGAAGAAAGCGTGAACCGAGCCGCCGATGCGTTTGAATACGCAAATGCCCATGGCATCGACGCCGCAATGAATCAATTTAACCAGAAAAACCAAGAATAATGAACAGATACGAAGCACTACTCGCCCTTAACACTAAGGGCAAAGAAGAAACCATCAAAGACACGATCGAGCGTTTGGAGAAAGTTCTCCAAAACGAAGGTGCACGCATTGAACAAGTGCAACGCCTCGAAAAACGCGAACTCGCTTACGAGTCCCAACACACCAAAAGCGCCTATTTCGTGAATTACATTTTCGAAGCCGCTCCGACCGTGATCGAAAAAGTTCGCGCGAAGTTCAAATTGGACAACGATATTTTGCTGCAAAACTACATGCAGCTTCCCGCTAAAAAAGCCGCAGCCGCTGCTGCCGCCTAACCTTAACACACCCGTATTCCCATGGCGAACGTCAACAAAGTTATCCTCATCGGCAACGTGACTCGCGACCCTGAGGTCAAGTTCACATCCAAAGGCAGCGCCGTTGCCGACATCGGCCTCGCCATCAACCGCAACTACACGCTCGATAACGGCGAGAAACGCGAAGAGACCACCTTTGTGGACGTCGAGCTATGGGGTCGCCTTGCGGAAATCGCCGGGGAATACGCAAAAAAAGGCCGCCCAGTTTACATCGAAGGTCGCCTTCGTATGGACACTTGGGACGATAAGGCCAGCGGACAAAAACGTAGCCGCATGAAGGTGGTCGGTGAAAACCTCCAACTTCTCGGCTCCCGCACGGGTGGCGACGCTCCGTCAGGTCCCCGCGGTGATCACGAGGGCGGAGAAAGCTCACCGGCCCCGCGCCGTTCGCCCTCTCCCGCCCCATCACGCCCCTACACACCGCCAGCGGCTCCCCACGATAACGACGACGATATTCCTTTTTGATACAAAGAGGAACCCGTCCGTCTGCGGAAAAATCTGCCTGAGACGCTCTAATCCTTTAAGCGGAACCTGAAACGGCCTGTCCGCTGATATGAATTTCGTGCGTCTTATTTTTTCTAGCAGGCTGTCATATTTCTGCTTTTTTCTATCCCTCGGTTCTCAATTTAAAATGGTTGATATTTGAGATACCGATGAAAGTCTCGAAGGAACGATGAGCATGCCGGATCCCAAATCTCAGGAACTCGAACCGCTGGATTCAGCATTTGAGGTTTCCCTTCGCCCGCCTCTTTTTGAGGAATTTGCTGGGCAGGATAAAACCGTTGAGCGCTTGCAGGTGATGGTGGAAGCCGCCAAGCAACGCGGCGACACACTCCAGCATATTCTTTTGAGCGGCCCCCCCGGCCTAGGCAAGACTACCCTCGCCTACATTATCGGTAATGCCATGGGAGCCGAGGTGCGAACGACTAGCGGACCAATGATCGATAAAGCTGGCGATCTGGCAGGTCTCCTCACGAACATCGAACGCGGCGGCATCCTCTTCATCGACGAGATTCACCGCTTACAACCCGCCATTGAAGAATACCTTTATCCTGCCATGGAGGACTTCAAGCTGGATATCGTGATCGATCAAGGCCCGAGCGCGCGAACAGTAAGACTGAATCTCGCTCCATTCACCTTGGTCGGTGCAACAACGCGATCAGGAATGATCAGCGATCCACTCCGCTCCCGATTTGGCATGAATTGCCGCTTGGATTATTATACCGCAGAAACCC
>CAYRTN010000247.1:0-2535 GCA_964427235.1 uncultured Chthoniobacter sp.
GGGTCAGTCCCACATATTCACACTTTTTGGTTCCCACCATTTGAGCCTTTCGCCTGGCAGGGTTCAAAGCGACTGACAACGCCGTCGCTGCAATCAGATATCGCGCCATTTGTTGGCTTTTTCATGCTTCTTTCAGGGCTTCAACGCTTACCTTGTCAGGAAGTTTCTCACTCAAACTCCACGCTCCAGCGGGTTTCTCCATTATCCTTCCGTTCCATCACCAGTGTCGTCAACTCGCCGCCCGCAGGGTGCGATTCCATTCGTGCCAGAGCATCATTTGCCGAAGCACGGATGGGCTTGCGGCCATTGCCTGCCAACACGATGCGAAAAGGTTCGCTGCCGATCACCTTGGCCGTGCCGCTGAGTTTCCTGCTCGCAGCATCCCACTTCACCTCCGCCAAATCAACCCAGCCTTGGAGGATGTGGCGGTTGGTGGAGACGACTTGCGGGTTGGGCTCGACCTTGCGGACGGAGATCATGGCGCAGTGGTTGGGCTCGAGCTCGCGGGTGAGGCGGGCGCTGCCGGGGAGTTTGCCGAGGTAGGCGTCGGACCAAAAATCGTAGGCGTGGTATTCGGCGGATGGATCGAGTCCGATGGCATTATCGACGCATTGGCCGCTCATTGCGGTGGAAATGGCTGCGCGTTCTTTGCCGGTGTTGTAAAAGGTGATTTGGTGCCAATCGGGCGTGAGTTCCAGATCATAGACCTGCGGGTCTTTGACCCCGGTGAAAGCATCGAGCGGACGGGCGGACTTGGCCTCGGAATAATGCGGATAGGTGCGGGAAACATCGCGGGTGATCTCGGGAGTGAAAAGCGAGAACGATGTGGCGAGATCGAGCCGACCGCTGGTTAGAAAGACCATAGTGAGCAAGGACTGGCGAATTCCCGGCGTGATGCCATGCACGGCTTTGGTGTCTGGATAATAGTGGAAGACCGACCGGTTTTTATACCAACGCAAGCCGCTGATAGAAATCATGGCGGGTTCGTAGTCCTTGGAGTCGCCCCACGTCCGCTGGGTATCGACGATGCCGGCGGTGACCTCGAGGCAGGGGCGTCCGGATTCGCCGAGGTTGCGCTCGTCGATGAATCCGTCTTTGCCAAAAGCCTCGCGCAACAGTTGGTATGGGATGCGGTAGGCGGCGTTGGTGGTCGAGTAGCGATCATCGAATCCCCCTTCCGGACGCCATGAGGTATCGGGATAATCGACCTTCACGCCGCGCACGCCGTCGGCCGCGATTTTTTTCCAGACCTTGAGGAAGTGCGCCTGGAACTCCTTGTCGGTGTAATCGAAGGTGACGTATGGCTGGTGGTGCGGATGCTTGGGTTTGAGATTTTTGCCAGGTCCCTTGTAATTTTTGAGAATCTTGCCAGGTGCGAATTTGTCCACTTCGGACGAATCATTGAAGAGCATCCACTGGGGGAACTGGCGTGCGAAGTCATCCGACGGCATGCCGAGCTGCATGTAGGTGTAGGGAATGCCCTTGTCCTCGCGCATCGCTTCGCACCATTTCGACATCGTGTCGTAGGGAGCGACGAGGTGTTTGTGCAGGCGGAAGCGTTCGTCGTCCCACCACCCTTGTTCGGTATCAAAATGATATTTATCCGGCTCGAGACGGAGGGAAACCGGAGTGTATTTTGTGATGCCCGATTTGTTGGCGTGTTTGAGTTCCTCGATGAGCTTGGCGGAATTGTTGACGTTGGGTAATTTGCTCAGCGCGCCTACGCTCCATCCGCAGAGCACGGGAAAATCGTAGACGTTCGGGTCGGCATTATTGGCTGCGCGCATGGCGAGACCGTAGCGTTCGAGAGCTTCGAAGGGATCGCGGGTGTGGACATCGATGTAGAGAGTATCGTGCGCGAGCCATGTTTGATCTTCATCGATCAGGCGACCGATAGGGTCTTCCGAATAAAACGCGGGAGATCCGTTTTGCAAGGTGGCGTAGGCGCCGAATTCACGGTAGCGCAGGCCGCCCCAGACAGCGCTGCGGCGGGTGCCTTCGACGGTGCCGGTGAGCATCAGCGCATTGGCGGCGCTACGAGTGAGGCCGGGCTCGACGGTGGTAGTAGCGTCACCCGCGCCACCATTGAGAGTCATCGGTTTTTCGATCGTCCGGCCCCCGAAAAATTTACCGCTACCCAGGGGGCGGCTTTCTCTAACACGCAGGCTCAGGAAGTTCGGAGTTTCAAGGCCAAAGCCGCAGACGAGTGCAGGGTGATTTTCGTAGAGGGCGTAGGTGAAGAGTTGTTTGGTGGCACTGTGGTAGCGGAGTTCATTAGAATCGACGACTGAAAGGGTGACGCGCTTGCCGGTGCCGAGTTCGTCGGTGAGATCAGCCACGGTGATCGACTCCACGTTTCCGGTGCGTCCCCAAGGCAAAGCGAAACGGGCGTCGCTGAGTAGAACATCTCCGGTTTTGGCGTCTTGGATGGTGAAGGAGCCTTGTGCTTCAAACGCGACGGTAACAATGCCATTGTCGAGCTTCCCGTCGGCATAGGTGACAGGTGCCGCGGAAGACGGGTGAAGTGTTGCGAGG
>CAYRTN010000248.1:0-2532 GCA_964427235.1 uncultured Chthoniobacter sp.
TGGAAACCAACAAGAAACGCCGCGAGGCCGGACTCAACGACATCATCGGCGACTTCAATTTCAACCAAGACATGTTCTCCGCGATGATGAATTCCAAGGCCGCGAAATTGAGCTTGGACGATGCGAAGTTCGCCGAGGAGGCCGCAGGCGCAGGCTACCGCATCAACTTACGCCAAGCCGCCATCGAAGAACGCGCAGGCATGTCCCAGTCTAAAGGTACTCTCATGGCAGGCTACGGATCTGCACTCTCCAACATCTCCCAAGCCGGTTACTACGGATCGCAGGCCGCAGGCGGATGGGGGTCTGGTGGGGGGGACGGCAAAGCAAAAGACACATCAACAGGAAAAGCGTTTAAATAACCATGCCCGCCATACGACTCGCCGATATACCCAACGCAGGCCCGCAAGGAGTCGCTCCCGACAGCGGCATCCTCGCTCCCCGTGTTGCCCAACTCGGAGGAGCCGCAGCCCTTGATCCCAACGCCATGCGCGGGGTCGCCAAGGACATGCAGCTGCAGACCTACAACCTCAACGCCTTTGCGGGTGAGGCCATCGGTCTTGGCCGTATCGGAGATGCCATGGGAGATGCTGCCACCCTCGGCATCCGCTTTGCGACGAAGATGGCTGAGGCGAAGGATACCGGCGATAAATCCCGTGCAGAGACAATCATGCGAATTGCCCTTGAACAGCAGGCCAATGACCAAGACACGACTCCTGTCGAGAAATGGCAAGAGAAGTGGGCATCGAATGTCGCTGAGACCAGAAAACAAATCTCCGAGATTGGGATGTCCAAAAACGCATTCGCTGAACTCTCCCCAACAATGGAACGATGGGCTGAGTTAACTAGCGTTAAGGTCGAAGGTCTAGCGAACCAGAAGCGAATCAAGGGATGGGAGCAAGACATTGAAGCCAACGTACTGATGAAAGTCGCCGATGAGGACTACGAGGGGGCATTTTCAAAAATAGATGAGGCAGTAGATCGTGGCATCTACACTAAGCCACAAGCCGATTTAAAAAAAGGGATGCTGGCAGACAACATTCAACGCAAGGCCAAGTTGGAGAATGCTGCAAATATCGAAGCTCAAATAACACGCGATCCAATTAAATTAGAACAGGCTTTTGCTTCGGGATTGAAGACAGGAAAAGTGGAGGGTTTTGAGCAGATTAAGGACATGTCAGAGATAGTGAAGTACCACGATTCTGCTAGGGCCGAAGCAGCGCGATTCAGAATCGGTGCAGAGGACCATGCGATTGATGAGATTTTGAAGGGTTATATAAAAAATGAGGATGAGTTACGCAATTTAGTCAAAGGAGTACTTCCAGAAAATAAAATTCCCAACCTTCTCAAGGCTTTATCTGAGTCTCCAGTGCAACGCGAAAAAGCCCTTGCGATGCGACCTTTGGCGCATGCACTAGCAACCGGATACATGAAGTCAGAGGACGATGAGAACCTCACAAAATATTTTTCTATAAGAGACACAATATTTCAACTGCCTGCCAGTGAACGCGAGGAACCATTGGCATTACTGCGAAAAGCCCGTGATGAGGGAGGGGAATCTACCCCTTTGAAAATTGCCGTCACGACAATGACTAAGATGTTTGAAGACGGGCAATTTGGAACTTGGGTTAAGGGAGAAGATAAAAACCCTGCCAATGACAAGGAGTGGGACAAATACATTGAGGCTGGCAAGAAATTCGCCGGACACAAAAGCGCATTGGAACAATGGGCAAACAAAAACCCAAAAGAGTCCGGTGACCCAAATAAGGTTTTTGAGCAACTCAACCAGCACCTTGAATACGAACGAAAGCTAAATAAATACCGTGAAGAAAAAGAAAGGTGGAGATGGCCATGGGAGGCATCTCCTTCACTCGTTGTGCCTGTTCCCAAATACAAATTTTCACCGGATGAAGCTTTGAAAAAAATTAAGGCCAAATCCTCTTTAGATAAAAAATCTTCCAAGCAAGAGATCAACGATGCTGCACGGAGCATTGATTTTGAAACTCCTCTTCCAGAGATGCCAAGTTAATATGCTAGACCTTATCGACGACGACACTGCGGCTCAATACTTCAACGACATAGACACGGCAACTGGAGATGACTTGCAATCCAAGTCTGCCGCATTGGAGCAATGGGCAACAATAAAGAAGCGCGAAGAGTATCGAGATAGGCAAGACCATATAGCCAAAATTTACACGGACTTTGATAAGTTTTCAGAAGGCGCTGGACTGAGTGAATTCAGCGAGGATGCACGATACCAATTTGTCAATAGTGCTTTTGTCGCTAATGAAACAGACGGAACAGCAGAAGATCAGATGGCGATATACCCATCCAAACGAGATGAGGTAACAGATAAACTTTTTGGCAAAACAGGACTTTCCGAGAAGGAAACCTTTGGCCTCATCAAGCAAAGCATCGAAGCCCGCAACGAGGTGACCGAGGCGGCAAACCAAATCCCCGGCGACATCGCTCTTTCCCTATTCGACTCCATCGGTGGTGGCGATCCCGTGGATGTTCCAAAGCTGATTGAGACTT
>CAYRTN010000249.1:0-2525 GCA_964427235.1 uncultured Chthoniobacter sp.
TATCAAGCATGCCACGGCGCCTATTCCAAAAAAGAAACCGTATATTTTGCTGGGATCTCTAGCGCTTTCGATTGTCGCCATCGTGGCGGTCCTTTTTTGGATCGGAAAAAAGCAAGAGGAGATCATTAAGTTGAAGCAGCCTAGTCGCGGTTTGGCTCAATTGCAGGAAGCCCTCGATTTTTCGCGGCAGCGGACGATCGAGCTGGAGGCGGAGTACGCGAAAATCAACGCAGACTTAAAATCCAAGGACGAAGAGGCTCAAAGATCGAAGGGAGAATTAGAATCCCTAAAGGCGCAGGAGAAAAATATAGAAAATCAACAGGCTGCCGCAGCTTCATCGGCAACGGTTGCAAAGCCTGCCGATACTCAGACTGCTAAACAGCCCTCAGCCCTAGTTCCGACACCTTCTCCGCAGCAAGCCAATGCCTCAGCAACCCCTCCCTCAACGCAGGAGGGGTACACTTCATTGGAGTTTCCTCCAGAGGTTACGCTTTTGGAACAAATGATTATCCCGCTGAAAGTCGGTTCAAAGGTTTCCGGTAGTCTCAAGCTTCCCGCCGGTAGGGTGTTGCAGGTGACGGGAGTGGATAAGGGCGATCTGCTTGTGGATATGGGAGCTTCCACCGAACGGATTCCCAAAGACAAGACGGATTTCACGAAAGCTCTTGCCAAGGCCGATCTGGCCGCCAAGGAGCAGCATAAGATCCGGCAGCAGCTAGAGCAGGCCCGTTTGAAAAGTTTGCCACAGGGGGGAGTGGATCCCAAATTGCAAGAGAACCCCTCCAGCGTGGTAAGCAAACCCAAGGAGCCTTCCGAGAAACCGACACACGCTGAAGCGAAGGAATTCACTTTTGCCGAGATCGAAAAAATCGTGAAGCTCGTCGAACCTCTTAAGACGTTGAATGCGCTCAAAGATCAAAAAAAAGAAAGCGTATTGCGCTCGGAAGCCCATAAATGGCGACAGGCAGCGGGCATAGCTGAATCTTACTTCAACGATTTTGAGGTGCCCGCAGATTACGCTCAATGGTTGAAAACGATGTTGGTCACCGCCGAAATGTTTGAGACGGGTCGCTTTGACGCGATCGAAGCCAAGCTCCGGGAGTTGGATCTCGGCTGGGTCACTCTTAAAACCGACCAAATCGTGAACAAGTCTAAGCCATCAGGCACAGACTAGTGAGGGAGGAGGCGAGGGCACCGATACTCGCTCATGAATCTAGCCAGAACATTGCCTTTTGAGTGACCCCGCAACCTCTTACTCTTCTCTGTACTGTTTTTTTGTTCCGATTCCTTAATGGGTTCGCGTGGAGTTTTATCCTTGGTCGACATATCCTGCATCATTTTGCACTGCGCCTTGGACCAAGCGCCTTTTTCGATTTGAAATTTTGCCATCTCAAGCATTTTTTGCATTTCGTTATGCTGGGCCGCCTGCTGTTGGATCAGGAGAGCGAGAATAGTGGTTGCGATGTCTAGTTTCTGATCGGCGCTTGCAGACTTGATTTGATCCAATTGCACTGCGAGTTCGGCATCTTGAGATTTCATCAACTTCAGCAAGCTTTCGTGTTGTTGAAGCATGTCCTTGAAAAAGCATCCCACTTGCGTGGACGCTGACATTTCAGAACAACACTTGGGTTTGGTTGATTCCGCCTTGAGCGGCAGGCAAACTGCGCATGAAAGCGTGACCGTAAGAATTGGCAGGAGAAGTTGATTTTTCAGTGTTGGGAATTTGATATTCATAATTTCGTCTTTTTGATCTGCCCGTAGAAACTCGGTTACAGTCCGGCAAAATATCTTTCCTTAAAGTTGTAATCGCCAATGGGGTGAAATACGGCGTTGAGATAAACTGATGTGTGCGCAATGCGGAATTTTTACTGACAAATATTAGAATGTAATATGGTTAGATTAGAGTTGTCGGTCTTCTGTTTTTCAAAGTATGGAAGCGTTCATTTGTGTTACAATCTCGTCCATTAAATCGCTGCCAATAATTCGAATCGAGTAGCCCATTTCATGGTAGGCAGTTATTCGCTTGCGATACATCTGCGCTGTGAGTGGGTGGTCGGGTTCCACATAGTCGTAAATTCGGACGGACTTCTTCTTTTCCGAAAACCTATGTAGCCGTCCTGCGTATTGGATTAACCGTCCTTTGAAGGAAATCGGCATGGTAAGGAAAAGGGTGTCGAGTTCCGGCATATCAAAACCCTCGCCAAGCAAAGATGCTGTCGCCAGAAGCACGAATGGTCGTCCCTCGGTCGCCCTCGAGCTGAGATTGCCAAGAATGGCCGTCCTTAGCTTGTGGTTGGTGGAACCATCAATTCGGTAAATGCTATCCTCAGGTAATATATCGCGCAGCAATGATTCGAGTGTGCTGAGATGTTCTTTGCGGTCGCTGAGTAGGGCGCAAAATCTTTGTTCTTCGAGAGCGGAGGTGACATCGGATGCGATGGCGCGATTCCGTTCCCCAGATTGAATGAGGTGTTCCCAGATTTGATGAATTGGCAGGCGATCCTTTTCTGCAGCGAGCCGCAGAG
>CAYRTN010000250.1:0-2496 GCA_964427235.1 uncultured Chthoniobacter sp.
TGTGGTTAATTCCGCCGGATTCGGGTTTAATCGCAGTGGAAAACTTCTTCCATATCCGCCCACCATTCGCCCGAGGCGCGGTCGGATAGGGGTTCTTGACAGGGTTTGCAGGCATCCCACCAGCGCTGGGTTTCGGGGTCGTCCGCCATCTTGGCCATGTCGGCGGAAAAATCGTCCCCAATGTATTCAAAGTAGCTGAAAAGATAATGCGCGCCGTCTGGCATCCTTCGGAAATAAATCGAATAATTTCGAATCTGGCAGTCGTGGATCATTCGCAAAACTCCTGGCCACGCGGCGGCATGCAGGCGCTTGTATTCATCGAGTTTTTCGGGCTTCACGCCGATAATACTTCCGTATCTTTTCATAAAAAATTAGTGGGCTTGCGTCGCTGTTGGCTCTCCGGCTTTCGCTGCCTCGCGTTCACCGACTAACGAACCGTAGGTGATGAGACCGAACGAGCACACCAAGATGAAAAGACCCACCAACAGAACTCCGATCGTCTTGCGTTTGCAGCTGTGCCATTCACGGAACACCAGACCGACGATGAAGCTGAAAAACACGAGCATCGCCATGTGAACTCCCCAACTGATGAATTTGAAGTTCCCCATGTTCGCATGCCCCAATTCGTAAAAGATAAACTGAATGAACCAGAGCATTCCGCCGAGGAGCGCCATGAGATAGCAGAGCGCAAGGCGACCAGCGCCTTCTGGGATCGAAACAAACTCCTTCAAGGTGCCGCGCCGGATGCAAACAATGAGCCACCACACGAGATTCGTCAGCAGCGTGCCGCCCGTGAGAAAGATATACTTCGGGTATCCAGCAAAACCAGCCATGGCTCCGTGCTGGCTGGCGATAGTGTCGATGGGTTGCCCCGCTGCCGCACCCACGCCAAAAACTCCCGAAAGAATGCCCGCGAGCACCACGAGCCAGATGCCCTTCTTCATGTCGAAGCCGGTATCGTCCCCGCCCTTGTCGGCGATTTCACGCTCTTTGAGAAACCCCGCCCGACCGCACACAGCCACGCCCACCATCGAAAGAATGAACGCAACCAATACCATCAGGCCACCGGGTTTTTGAAAATTACTCACCAATGTGCCATCCAAAAGCTGGGGCACCACGGTACCGAACACCGCCGATATCCCGATGGCCATCCCGTAGGTCATCGAAAAGCCAATGCAACGGATCGCCAAGGCAAAAGCCATGCCGCCGAAACCATACAGCGCGCCATAGAAAAACACCTTTAGCACCACATCCTGCGGCGCCTCGCGCAGAACCATCGCCAAATCCGGAACCGTCAGCGCCGAAATCCCCAGCGGCATGAGGAACCATGCCATCACGCAAAATACGATCCAGTAAGTCTGCCACGACCATTTCGAAGCCCCCTTTTGAGTGATGTAGCAAGTCGCCGCCGCGATCCCGCCTAATGCGTGCAGTCCAATTCCGAGAAGTATCATAAAATTAAAGGGGGAGTGGAACCCCGCAACCAAGAGTCGCGAGGGAGTTGTTTTGAGAGGAGGCTTTCATAGAATTCTTCCACCATCGTGGCGGTGGAACCTCTGATTGTCTATGTCTGAAAGCGCGTTATTTTGTATCTTTTTTACAAATCAAACGCATCGGACAAAAGTTGCATTTTAGAACGGGCAAGAGCATTCTTGATGGCGTATTGACCATGTCATCAAAATCCAAAAAGCTCAAAAAGCCCTTTGAGAGGGGGGCTTCACGAAAATCAGAGGAGGGCCAAGGAGGAAAAAACAGAGGGGCTTATGAGTCGCCGCTCTCAGGGGTGGGGGTTGTGCACGATTCGGATTGGACTATTCCTCCCTCCAGAGGGGTGGTGATCCACGAATGTGGGTATCTGGAGAAGAACCGAGAGTGGAATTTCACTTGGGTATTCAGCCCGTTCTGGCGGTTGTATTTCAATACCGAACCGGGACACAATGTGGTCATCGGGAACAAGGTGCTGGAGTTAACTCAGGACCGGATCGTGGTTATCCCTCCGCACCGCCAATTCCACTGCCGCTCCACCCGCGCGGTCCCCTCTCTCTGGGTTCATTTTAGCGTTTCGCGAAAGCTGTCAGAAAAGTCCGGCGCAGCGTTGATTTTCGAACCGAGCGTGGCGGAGTTCGCCCTGACGCAGGAGTTGACGGAATCGATCAAGGAAGTGGCAGCGAGGGAACCCACGGACCGGAACTTCCGCCTCGCGCTGGCACTAGTTTTGACAGTGCTGGCTAGGCGGGAGATCGAGTGGAGCCCGGCGCTGCCTGATCACTTGCTCAAGGCGCAGAAACATCTCGAGGAAAACCTCGCCAGCCCTCTCATTCTTGAAGAGCTAGCGCATGCGGCCGGTATCGGGGAGCCTAGGCTGAGAGCGGATTTTAAAAAATTCCACGGAACCACCCCCAGCAAGTATGTCGCCGAAATCCGCGTGCGGGAAGCGGCGGCGCTCCTTTTCCATACGAACAAAAGCCTCGATGAAATCGCAGAAACAACCGGTTT
>CAYRTN010000251.1:0-732 GCA_964427235.1 uncultured Chthoniobacter sp.
TTGAAAGTGGTAGTTCTAAATTTGGTAACACACAAGATGATATACACCAATTCACAGGTTCAGTTCAAATCGAAGGCGCTCTTACTGCATCTACCTTTGTGGGTGATGGTAGTGGATTAACGGGATTATCAGTAGATTTAGGTAGTGCACAATTAAATGATATAGACGGAAACAATATACCAGCACGTTCATTTGCAGAATTATACTTAGCATGTGCAGTTGCAGAAATTGTAGATTTGGATTTTAATTAAAATTGATATTTATAAAAAAGAATAAAATATTTAAATGGCAAGAGCATTATTTCAAATAGCAAGAGGAGCAAGTGGTTCATTAGATAACGGAGAGTTATACTATAATACTACAACCCAATCATTACAAATTGGCAACAATACACATACGGGTGTAATTACATTAGCAAAATTAAACGAAACAAATACTGGTAGTTTTAAAGTAAGTGGTGATATAAGTGCAAGTGGAAATTTATTTATAAGTGGTAACGCAAGAATTGTAGGTCATTTAACATTCGGTGATAGTGATGCGTTAGATACGGTTACAGTAGTAGCATCTCTTTCTTCATCTTTAATCCCACAATCTAATAATTCATTTGATTTAGGTAATACTACAACTTATTGGAAAACCGCTTATATTACCGGAATTACAGGTTCTTTAAGTGGTTCGGTTAATGGTATTGGTAATATAACTGAATTTTCTACATCGGTAAATAGTAGATTA
>CAYRTN010000251.1:742-2148 GCA_964427235.1 uncultured Chthoniobacter sp.
GCATTCCAATCAGCTAGTTCTTATAGTAGCTCATTTAGTTCTTCATTAAGTGCAGTAAGTGCTACATTACAAAGTTCTTCAATATATTATAGTTCTTCAATTAGTGGAACTATATCAACATTAAGTTCATCATTAAATACTAGAATTGAGACAAACTCAGCATCATTCTATAATTTTAGTTCATCGGCATATAAAAACGATAGTAGTTCATTTGATGGTAGATTAGATTTAGTAGAATCAACTGCAAGTGTATTAACATTATTTAGTGCAAGCGTTTCAACATCAGTAGGATTATTACAAACATTTAGCAGTTCTCAATATAATTCAGATAGCACTTCATTTGATGGTAGATTAGATTCAATTGAAAATTATACATCTTCTTTAAAAACTGCAATAGAATTAACCGGTTCATCCGTAACAATTCAAGGTGATTTTTTAGTAAGAGGTACAACTACAACCATTAATGCAACGATTGTAAATTTATCTGCAAGTGTAATACAATTAGATGCAGGTGGTGCAGTAAATGGTGGTATTGAGGTAACCGATAAAGTTGGTGCAAGTACCATAACCGGTTCAATGATTTGGGATGTAACAAATGATATATGGAAAGCGGGTAAAAAAGGAAGTGAAATACAAATAGGTACAACAACCGATATTACTAATATAAGTGCATCTATATATCAAACCGATTTAACACAAAGTATATCTCATTCAATAGTAAGTGCATCAGCATGGGGAGCATTCCAATCAGCATCATCTTATAGTGCTAGTTTTTATACAACAATTAATAATACAACTCAAAGTGTATTAATAAATTCACAAAGTGCATGGGGAGCATTCCAATCGGCTAGTTCTTATAGTAGTTCATTTAGTTCTTCATTAAGTTTAGTAAGTGCAAGTTTACAAAGTTCTTCAATATATTATAGTTCTTCAATTAGTGGAACAATAAATGTATTTAGTTCTTCATATAAATTAGATAGTTCTTCATTTGATACGAGAATTAGTGCAAGTACATTAACTCATAATGATACAACAGGACAAACCGGAATTGATTTTACACATATAGGAACACAAGTTAGTGCAATTGCAAGTGGATTGACAACCGGTTCATCTGTTAAATTTAATAGTATTACATCATCTACGCATATTAGTGCAAGTGGAACAATAACATGTGATACATTAGTAGCAACAACATTAGTAGGTGCAACTTTACCGGTGTTAGAATATGAAACAAATGGTACTTTAGGAAATATCTTAATTAAAGGTGCAACTTCTAAAAGTATTCAAGTTGTTGATAGTATTACACTTACTGGATTAACACAAAATGGATTAGACCAATATAGTGCAACAGGATTAGAATTAACAGGTTCATTGCATATAACACAAGATATTACAGCAAGTGGAAA
>CAYRTN010000251.1:2158-2493 GCA_964427235.1 uncultured Chthoniobacter sp.
ATGAATTACATAGTGTTATACAAAGTTCATCGGTAATATTTAGCAGTGGTTCAAATAAAATAGGTGACCAACAAAGTGATGTATTAACTATAACTGGTTCATTATATCATACGGGTTCAACTTTATTTAGTGAATTGACAAGTAGTTTATTTGATTTTAGTTCATCGGTAAATAATAGAATTAGTTCAAGTATAAGTGTGGTAACAATATTATCACAATCAATTGCGAATAGAGTACTTAATTTAGAAAATTGGAGTTCATCTTTAGATAATACATTTGCAAGTGATGCTCAATTACAAATAGTTAGTGCAAGTGCATGGGGAGCATTCCAAAGT
>CAYRTN010000252.1:0-502 GCA_964427235.1 uncultured Chthoniobacter sp.
CTCGGGCGAGTCGCTGAGCTTGTAGCCCGTCATGGGCACCATCGACATCGACTCAACACCCGCGGCAATCATCACATCGGCTTCCCCGCAACGGATGCGGTCGGCTGCCATCGCAATGGCCGTCAGACCGGAGGCACAATAACGATTGATGGTGACCCCACCCACCGTGTCGGGCAAGCCTGCCAGCAAGACCGCCATACGCGCGAGGTTGAGTCCCTGCTCCGCCTCTGGAAACGCACAGCCAACGACGGCGTCTTCGATGGTCGCGGGATCAAGCGTGGGCACTTGCGCCAGCGCCGACTGCAGCACGCGCACCAGCAAATCATCGGGCCGCATATGACGCAACATGCCGCGCGGTGCTTTGCCAATCGGGCTGCGGGTAGCGGCGACGATGTAGGCGTCTTGTTGTTGTCTGCTCATACTGGACGATTCCTCTCTGTTGGCTTTGATCACGCTACTCAGTTACGTACCGGCTTGCCGGTCTGTAGCATGCCCATGATGC
>CAYRTN010000252.1:512-1987 GCA_964427235.1 uncultured Chthoniobacter sp.
TCAGACAGCAGCGTCATGAAGCCTTTGCGTTCTCGATCAAGCAGCCATTGTTCATTGACCATGCTGCCGGGCTCAATGTCGCCACCACAAACAATTTCAGCAATCATGGACCCGATTTTGTAATCATGGGCCGAGATAAATCCACCGTCACGCATGTTGAGCAACTGCCCCATGATGGTGGCCGTGCCATAGCGACCTGTAACGGCAATCGGCATGGGCAAGGGAGGTCGATAGCCTGCCTCTGCCAGGGCCAGCGCCTGAGATTTGGCCACATGCAGCAACTCATACGCATTCAAAATAATGACATCGTCATCGCACAAATAGCCCATGCGACGCGCCTCGAGCGCGGAGGTGGCAACAGCGGCAGTAGCCGCATGCAGATAGCGATGTTTGAGAAACTGCAGAATGTCATTACCTTGCGCCGCCTGCGCGGCACGCAACGCAATTTCTTTGAGCCCACCGCCGGCAGGCAATAAACCAATGCCGACTTCGACTAAGCCAATGTAGGATTCGAGCGCCACGACACGACGACTTGCATGCATCATCAACTCGCAACCGCCACCGAGCGCGAGACCAGCGACAGCGGCTACCACCGGTACCTGCGCATATTTCAATTTCAGATGTGCCTGCTGTAACCGGGCCACGACCGGCTCAATGGCTTTGACTCCTCCCGACATGAACAAAGGCAGCATCGCCTGCAAATCCGCCCCCGCAGAAAACGCGCCACCCTCGGCCGCATCGGCGTGCCAGATCACCAGCGCACGATAATTGGCTTCGGCCTCGGCAATAGCACGCTCGAGACCGGCAATGACGCCGGGGCCCATCACATGCATCTTGGTTTTAAAAGAGAGGAGCAAGACGTCATCGTCCTGATGCCAGAGCCGTATCGATTCATCTTCGACTATGGTGGTGCCGGCGGTGCTTGCTTGCGCGCTGCCATCACCTGCCACGGATGCGCGAAACACTTGTCGCTGATAGACCGGCAAAGAGGAACGCGGCAGGTAAGCGTGCTGCATGGCCGACCATGAGCCGGATGCCGTATGCACGCCATCGCGCCCATCAAACACCCAGTCGGGCAAGGGCGCGTTTGACAGCGCGCGACCCGCATCAATGTCTTCCTTGACCCACTGCGCAATTTGCAACCAGCCCGCTTGCTGCCATAACTCGAACGGTCCCTGTTTCCAGCCAAAGCCCCATCGCAGCGCGCAGTCGATATCGCGTGCGTGATGGGCAATGTCACCCAGGTGCACGGCAATGTAATGAAAACTATCGCGAAAAATCGCCCACAAAAATTGTGCCTGCGGATGCGTCGCGTCATGCAAAGCACGGATACGTTTGGCCGGATCTTTTTCTTTCAGTATGCGCAGCACCAGTTCGTCGGCTTTGGCGCCGGCGCTGACATAGTCCGCTTTGCCTGCATCAAAGCGCAAAATAGTTTTATCTACTTTTTTATAAAAGCCGGCACCGCTTTTTTG
>CAYRTN010000252.1:1997-2493 GCA_964427235.1 uncultured Chthoniobacter sp.
CACATCGGCGGTTCTAAAAGTGCCGGATTTGGCGCGACCCAGCCGCGCACCAGTCAGCTCATCCACTAAGTCCACAGACAACCCAAAATGCTGGGCCTCACGGATCGTCGCAAGCATGCCAAAAATGCCGACCCGGTTGGCAATAAAGTTAGGGGTATCGATTGCGCGCACAACCCCTTTGCCGAGCGTGGTCGTGAGAAAGGTTTCGAGCTGATCGAGCAAATCAGACCGCGTGGCCGCTGTCGGGATCAGCTCTGCCAGATGCATGTAGCGCGGTGGATTAAAAAAATGCACACCACAAAAACGGGGCTTAAGCGCATCGCTCAGTTCCTGCGACAAAGCCGTGATCGACAAGCCAGAGGTGTTGGTCGCAAAGATCGCGTGCGGCGCAATAGCGGGCGCTATTTTTTCGTAGAGCGCATGCTTCCAGTCCATGCGCTCGGCGATCGCCTCAATGATCAGATCAGCCTGACTCAGCAGGGCGAGATCATCTTCA
>CAYRTN010000253.1:0-2482 GCA_964427235.1 uncultured Chthoniobacter sp.
AACCTCCCCTCCCCATCACGAAGCTCACGGTCGGAACCAAAGCGGTGCGTGCGGAGACCGCTGACGACGACAACGAGCGCTCCTGCGGACTGATGTTTCGCAAATCTCTCGGCACCGACTGCGGCATGCTTTTTGTGATGCCGCAAATCGCGCCGGTCGCCTTCTGGATGCGCAACACCGAAATCCCGCTCAGCATCGCCTACATCGATCCAGCCGGAACGATCATGGAGCTCCACGATCTGGAACCTCACAATGAAACGACCGTACGGAGCGAATTCTCCCAAATCGCCTATGCGCTGGAGATGCCGCAAGGTTGGTTCACCAAAAATAATATTTGGCCAGGCGAGCATGTGAGCGGGTTGCCAAAAATCTCGCGCTGATTTTTCCAACGGCAGTGCGCCTAATACCATTGTCTCTTTGAAATTGGACTTTGCTGCGCAAAAGAAAGGGGGAATGGCCGTCTCGGCCGTGTGGACACTTGGGCTACTTGCTCGCACCCTGCCCAGCGGAACCAAGGAGCACGCCAACGCACACAGGCGGGACGCACTGTGCCCCTCTCCTAAAATCCAAAAGCATGCTGCTTTTGGTATAAGAAGGTGAGTTTAAATTTCAGCGACCCGTTTTCGGTTGTAGCGGCGTCTCTATGAGCGCCGAATCTTTGGGCATCGGCGGTCGCAGACCGCCTCTACAGGAAGGCCATGCAGCCCCGTATCCCAAAACCAACTTAAGTTAGCGGACCACGATTTTCCGCTACGACACCATTACCACTCGGTGCCCAGATTGTAGCTGGCAGCGAGTTCCAGAAGGTCGTTTCGCATGGGCCATTCGTCCGCGCGCTCACTGATCTGGTGGCGCTTGCTGGCACCTTTGAGTTTCATGCACCCGGTATTATCCCCGATTTGGCGGATTTGATCGACCTCCTCTAGAGTGAAGCGCACATCGGGCAGGGCCGCGAACTCACGGATTTTGCTCTCGATGGGCCTGGCTTCCTCTCCCGACTCTTGAATGAATGTGGGAACCACGCTTTCCACGGCGGGATGGCTGAGATTCCAGATTGAGGCGAATTGAAGTAAAGTGAGATTGTATTTGTCGGCGAGCGGCTTCATGCGCTCCGCCTTCTCCATTCCATGTTGAACCCATCCCTCGGGCCGGTAGGAACGATGGTCACCGGGTTTGAATTCGTGACCGGGCAGACCGAGATCGCCGTGAAAGACACCACCGTGATCGACCACGCGCGTCATGACTTTGACTCCATGCTTGACGCAAGCGGGAAGGGTAATCCCGACCGGCCAAGGCTCCAGTGGATTGAGAATGAGCATCGCCCAATCGATGAGTCCATCAAAGCGTTCGAATGCTCCGACGAGGTCGAGGGAGAATCCATTGGCTGGCCCTGGCGCAATACCAAGCAAGCGCGTCAATCCCTCGTCTTTGGCGGCTTTCAAAGCACTCCACACGGCATCGGAAGTGAACCCCAGCTCGCCGGGATTGTGCAGCATCAAAAGGTCGAAGTGGTCGGTCCCACAGCGCTCCAATTCGTTGGATGCGGCCATGCGGACAAATGAGGCGTAGCCTTCGGGTCCGCGCAAATCCGGATCGGTGAAGCGCGGATAGCCCTGAGAGCCAAGTCTCTGACCTTCGTAAAAATCATGCCCAATCATACCCACAAGGCTGTAGGTCGCGCGGTCGATGCCAGCGAGGGCGCGACCGAGTAGTTCGTCAGCCTTGCCGTTGCCATAGACATCGGAAGTCACAAACGTCCGAATCCCCGACTCATAAGCTGTCTCGATGCACTGGATGAAACGTTCCTCGCTGAGCGTCTCGCCAAAGTGCATAAACCGTCCGCCGCTCCACGTCCCGTAGGCTGTTGTTGTAGGATTCATAATCGCTCTCGACTTATTAGAGGCAGCAGCGGTGCTGGTCAATCTCGGGAACAGGGGATATCAACACAATCGAAAGAAGCCCTCGGCCGTACGGCTTGTGGCAGCAGCAACCTCTTCCAGCGAGCATCCGCGCACGGTCGCGATTTTTTCCGCTACGAGGCGGGTGTGGGCTGGCTCACAGCGTTGGCCGCGATGGGGAACGGGGGCTAGGTACGGACAATCCGTCTCGACCATGAAGGCATTCGCCGGAATGGCGGCCACGACTTCTCGGACGGGTTCCGCATTTTTAAAAGTGATGATGCCAGTGAAGGAAACGAGGTGTCCGAGATCGAGCAGTTCTTGCGCTTGGACGGGGGTATTTCCAAAGCAGTGAAAGACCGCCCTCAAGCGGCCCGTGTAGGGTTTCAGAATATCCAACGTATCATCCCACGCGCTGCGTTGGTGGATGACGACATTGAGTCCGAGATCTGCTGCGAGTTCCAATTGCGCCTGGAAAGCCTCGGCCTGCGCGGCCTTGTAAGCCCCATCAATAATTGCCGCCTCGGTGTCGCTCGCCATTTCCGCTTGAAGTGCGCTGAGCGCGGGGGAGGAGGCGAGTTGCT
>CAYRTN010000254.1:0-2482 GCA_964427235.1 uncultured Chthoniobacter sp.
TGGGGGCGCAACAGCGCATCGCCTGGCAGCACATTGGCTACACGGGTGTGGCGCCGGCACTGCGTGATGTGATGGGTGGCCAGGTGCCGGTGCTGGTAGACGCCATCGTGCCCACTGGTGTGCAAGTCAAGGCGGGCAAGGTGCAGGGCCTGGCCATTGTTCGCAGCAAGCGCTCCCCCATGTTGCCCGACGTGCCCACACTGCAGGAGTTGGGCATCGCCATGCCCGATGCGGCGCCGTTTTATGGTGTGGTCGGTCCGGCCGGCATGCCACCAGCGGTGGTGGCCAAACTCAATGACACGCTGGTGCGCGCCTTGCGCCAGCCGGCACTGGCGGCCAAACTGGCTGACATGGGCTTTGACATTGTGGGCGGCAGCCCCGACGACTACGGCCGCAAAATCCGCAGCGAGATCGAGCTCTGGAGCCGCATCGTGAAAGACAACCAGATCAAGGTGGAGTAACGCGTTAAGAAGAGCCGCGTGGCCTGCGTCACAATGAGCGCATGACGCCATTTCAAGTGATCGTGCTGGCCACGCCCGTGTTTCTGCTGCTGATCGGGCTGGAATTTGCCTGGGGCCTGAGGCGTGAGCGCCGTGGCACCGGGCGCAACAGCTACCGCCTGAACGACGCCATCAACAGCATCAGCCTGGGCGTGCTGAGCCAGCTCAGCGGCGTGTTCAGCAAACTGCTGACCATTGGCATTTACAGCGCGGTCTATGCCTCGGTGGCGCTGTTTCCGGACCAAGCCTTTTGGCACAGCCTACCCGGCGTGCTGCTGGCGCTGCTGTTTTACGATTTTTGCTACTACTGGCTGCACCGCGGCGGACACCGGGTGGCGGTGTTGTGGGCGGCGCACAGCGTGCACCATCAAAGCCAGCTGTACAACCTGTCTACCGCGCTGCGCCAGACCAGCAGCGGCGCCCTGTTGGGCTGGGTGTTTTACCTGCCGATGGCGGTGGCCGGGGTCCCGCCGCTGATTTTTGGCATCGTGGCGCTGATCGACCTGCTCTACCAGTTCTGGGTGCACACCGAGCAGATCGGCAAACTCGGCTGGTTTGACCGGGTGTTCTGCTCACCGTCCAACCACCGGGTGCACCACGCCGTCAATGACCGCTACCTGGACAAGAACTACGGCGGCATGCTGGTGCTGTGGGACCGGCTGTTTGGCACCTTCCAGGCCGAGGCTGATGCTGAGCCCTGCGTCTACGGCACCCGCACGCCGCTCAACAGCTGGGACCCGCTGTGGGCCAATGCCCAGGTCTATTGGGTGCTGCTGTCCGACAGCTGGCGCGCGCAAGATTGGGCCGACAAGCTGCGGGTCTGGCTGATGCCGCCGGGTTGGCGCCCGGCCGATGTGGCGACGCGATGGCCCAAGCCCGCGTTCGACCTGGCGCGAGTGCAGACCTTTGACCCACCATTGGCGCCTGTCGTGGCTTGGTTTGCTGTGCTGCAGTTCAGCACGCTGCTGCTGGGCGTGGCGGCGGTGCTGTGGCAGGCTGGCAACTGGCCGCCCAGCCAAATCGCCGTTTGCAGCTTGACGCTGCTGGTGAGCTACTGGGCACTGGGCGCATTGTTGCAAGGGCGGCTGACCATGGGCGAGGTGCTGCTGGTGCAAGCGGCGGCCGTTGCCACCACAGCAGCAGCGCTAGGCTGGACCGGGCTGGCCCAGCTGAGCAAACCCCTGCCGATGGTCATTGCTATTTTATTAATAGCTACAAAGCTATACGCAGCAAGGGCTGGAGGCACTTTTTACTTGTATTTCCTGGCAGCCTTGGTGGCCTCGCTGGCGGGCGACGTGCTCTTGATGCTGCCGGGCGACCACTTCATCGCCGGGCTGGCTGCGTTTTTGCTGGCCCACTGCGCTTACCTGGCGTTGTTCCGCCAGGGCGTGGGCTGGTTCCCGAGCCGGGTGGCCCTGGCGGCCACACTGCTCGCCGGCGCCCTGATGCTGGCGGTGCTCTGGCCCGGACTGCACGGGCCTGTGCTCACGGCGGCGGTCGCGGTCTATGTGCTGGCGATTGCCCTGATGGCCGCCCAAGCCCTGGGCCGAGCCGCCGTGCTGGGCGACGCCGCCAGCCGCGCCACAGCCTGGGGGGCGGCCATCTTCATGCTGAGCGACGCGGTGCTGGGGGTCGACCGCTTTGTGCAGCCCGTGCCGCTGGCACCGCTGTGGGTGCTGGGCAGCTACTTTGTGGCTCAGATCCTGATGGTGCTCAACGCACGCCCGGCCATGCGCGTCACCCGAGCAACGCACGCCTTCACAGCGGTGCACGCCATCCCAGCAGTGCACGTCATCCCCAGCTCGACTGGGGATCCATGCACCCCTGGATTCCCGTTGCCACGGGAATGACGGGGCAGCAAAGGCCTGTGGTCACGCTGGCGCAGACCCTGATCCTGCACAACACCCGGACAGCCCGTTAGCCGTCAGGCCTCAAAAGCCCGCCATGCGCGGCAGCCACAAGCTGATTGCGGGGATGCAAGA
>CAYRTN010000255.1:0-2468 GCA_964427235.1 uncultured Chthoniobacter sp.
TTGCGGCTCAATGGTTGGGACGATGCTGTCGAGCAATGGATCCATCGAGTCAATTTCCTCGCTCGCCTTTGTCCGGAGCAAGGCATTCCAGTAATGGGACAGGATGAACGGCAGCACATCCTTCTCCTCGTTTGCGAAGAGGCTGTTTGCTACCGTGATATCAAAGATGCTTCCGTTCTCCATCATGCCCGGTCGCTCCTCACCCACTCACAGCAACAATTCGTCGATAAGCAGGCTCCGGAACGTCTGGAGTTGCCCGCTGGCCGTCGGGCCAAAATCACATACGCTGAGACAGCTGATCCGTTTCTTTCCGCCCGGATTCAGGATCTTTATGGAGTCACGGACGATGTCAAATTGGCGCTTGGTCGCCATGCTGTCACGATTCACATCTTAGCGCCAAGTCAGCGACCGGTTCAGGTCACGCGAAGTCTCAAGTCTTTTTGGACAGAGACGTATCCCGGACTCAAACAGCAACTCGCGCGTCAGTATCCGAAGCACGAGTGGCGCTGATTGATGAGCCTAGTTTTTCGGATTTTGCGGAACCCGTGTGATGCGCGAGGTGTCGTAGCCTTGCTGTTTCGCCACATCCAATGCGGCGGCATAGTCCGTTTCCGTCATTTGTGGTGAACGGCTCATGATCCAAATGAGATCCCGCGAGGGGTGGCCAACAATGGTTCGCTGGTAGTCGGGGGAGAGATCGATGAGCAAATAGGGGGCCTTGAACGGCCAGATGAACTGAACGGCCCATTCGGAGTTGGTTTTTGTGTTCACCACAGTAGCGGTTGCCTTCCATTCCTGCTTAGGAGCTTGAAGCGACTTTTTGTGGAAAACATAGCGGATGTCGATTTTTCCATCGGGCCGCAAAGCGTATACATCCATCGTACCGACATTGTCTTTTTCGACGATCCAAGGGATCGTGCCGATCACATACCAACCGCCCATGAATCGAGGGAGATCGACCTGGGGAACGGTTTTAAGCGGGGCTATTTTAGGAGCACTGGAGCATGCAGTGAGTGCAAGGAGGCTAAGAACTAGAATGGTTTTCATTTGGGCTTTTCAATTTCACTTTCTTCACTAATCTGCGCGCCCAATGAGTGCTTGGGAATACCTATTACAACCCGCTATCCTCTTTTTCCTGCTGGGCGTTTTGGCGGTCATCGTTAAATCCGATCTCGAAATCCCGGATTCGGTTCTTAAAATTCTTTCCCTCTATTTGCTCTTCGCTCTCGGATTCAAAGGGGGAACGGAATTGCAAAAAACGGCGTTCTCTTTGTCTGTGGTTGTTCCCCTTCTTACAGCGGTCGCAGCCTCTTTCCTGATCCCTCTTCTTGTCTATCCCCTTATCAGAAGGAGATTCGGGGTGGCCGATTCCGCTGCTGTCGCGGCAACGTATGGATCGGTGAGTGCGGTTACTTTTATGACGTCTGTTTCCTATCTGGAGGGGCGTGAAACACCATTTGGAGGGTATATGGTGGCTGCGCTGGCTCTCATGGAAAGCCCCGCCATTCTGACCGGTCTCGTTCTTGCGCGCATGAATAGTGCGAAGAGTGATGGGCAAAAAATATCTTGGGGATGCGTGATACATGAGTGCCTCGCGAACAAGTCGGTGCTGGTTCTTTTGGGGAGCCTCCTGATTGGTTTGGTGACACCAGCTTCAGGGGCCAAGGCGCTTTACCCCTTCGTGAGCCACATGTTTCCCGGAATCCTTTGTTTCTTTCTTATGGATTTGGGACTCGTTGCAGCACGTAGGTTTTCTGATTTGAGGTCCGGCGGATGGCTTCCTTTTCTTTTTGGGCTCACTTTCCCTCTGGTTTCGGGTTCCGTGGCCACTTTTGTGGCACACTTGGTGGGTATGACGATGGGGGATGCTTTCTTGTTTGCGATGCTGTGTGCTAGCGGATCGTATATCGCAGTGCCAGCGGCCCTCCGCGCAGCTCTCCCTGAGGCCAATCCGAGTATTTATGTCGCTTTGGCCCTTGGTGTGACTTTTCCATTTAATCTTCTCATTGGAATTCCCATGGCCTACACATTCATCAGTCGAATCTGGCTCTAAAACTCTTTTTTATCATTTTACTGCTTGGCTGCTTTGCCCCGCCTGCTATCAGGCTCGGAGCTTAGCGGAGAGGCCTACGCGGGCCCGCAGTGCAGGAGACATAAATCGGAAGCGCGGTGGGGGGTGGCGCTTATTTGTTAGGCTTGATTTCATGCGGCTTGGGCCTCCATTTTCTCTTTTCGATCTTCCAAGTAGGCTTTCTCAGGGGTTCGGTTGCCGAGCGCCTCATGTGATCGCCAAGTGTTGTATCGCGCGAACCATTTCCCCAAGCCGCGCTCTAAGTCCCATAGGGTGCTGTATTCCCTCAAATACACATCCTCGTATTTCAGGCTTCTCCAAAGCCGTTCAATGAAAACATTGTCCATCCATCGCCCTTTTCCATCCATGCTCACTTTGATGCCCAGGCTCTCCAACT
>CAYRTN010000256.1:0-2468 GCA_964427235.1 uncultured Chthoniobacter sp.
CTCAAGCCAAGCTACGGCAGGGTATCCCGCTACGGGCTTGTCGCATTCGCATCCTCGCTCGACCAGATCGGACCGATCGCTCGTACAACTCGCGATTGTGCCGGAATTTTAAATGTCATCGCTGGCAAGGACAGCCATGACTCGACTTCGCTTGATCTGCCCGCAGAAGATTTCACATCGCAACTCGGCCGCGATCTCAAAGGCGTCAAAATCGGCATCCCCCGCGAGTATTTTGTCGATGGAATGGATCAGCGTGTTCGTGAAAAAGTCGAAGTCGCCATAAGGCAATGCGAGCATCTCGGTGCGGAACTAGTCGACGTCTCCCTGCCTCACACATCCTTTGCCGTCGGCGTCTATTACATCATCGCCACTGCCGAAGCCTCAGCCAATCTGGCCCGCTTTGATGGGGTCCGATACGGTCACCGCGCTCAGAATCCACGCGATCTCTTGGATCATTATATGCGAAGCCGCGAGGAGGGATTTGGCAGTGAGGTCAAACGCCGCATCATCCTCGGCACTTATGTTCTCTCGAGCGGATACTACGATGCCTACTATCTACGGGCACAAAAAGTTCGCACCCTGATCCGTCAGGATTTCACAAATGCATTCGAGAAAGTGGACGCTCTTATCTGCCCAACGTCGCCGGACTTGGCATTCAAAATCGGGGAACGCACAGACGATCCACTGCGCATGTATCTCGCGGATATTTTCACCATTGCAACCAATCTGGCTGGTATTTGCGGAATTAGCGTCCCATGCGGTCTCGTTGAAGAAGATGGCAAGGCCCTCCCGGTCGGCCTCCAATTCCTAGGCAAGGCGATGGATGAATCCCGCCTGCTGGGCATCGCCGACGCCTTTGAGACCAGTCAAGCGACCGCTCGGCCTCCGATCGCTTAGCCAATCAACGCCCGAAAGGCTCAGTGGATTTCCACTGGGCACTTCGGCATCGCGCGGAGGAATGCCCTGCCGTATGGCTTGGATACGATGCGACTATCCAGAATGACGATGGTACCGGTATCCGATTTGCTTCGAATGAGGCGGCCCACACCCTGCCGCAGCTTCAGAATGGCCTCGGGCAGCGAGTAGCTTTCAAAAGCGCGTCCACCTTCCGCCTCGATGGCTTCCAACCTAGCCTCGGTGAGAGGATGATCCGGCGTGGCAAATGGCAAGCGGGTGATGATCACATTCGAGAGAGCCTCGCCCGGAACATCCACGCCAGTCCAAAAACTGGAAACTCCAAAAAGAATGCTATGCGGGTTGTTCTTGAACTCCTGCACCATTCGCTGGGTCGGCATTCCGCCACCTTGCACCAGTAACTGCCATCCCTTTTTCTCAAAGTGATCTTCCAATGCCTCCGCGACGGCACGCATGGTCTGGTAACTCGTGAAAAGAACAAACGCACGGGCCTCACTTTTTTCGGTGAAATGACCGATCCACTTGGCTAGTGAGCTTTCGTAGGCAGGATCCTTCGGCTCGGGCATTTTTTGTACGAGGTGCAACTGCATTTGTTTTTCGTAATCAAATGGACTGCCGATTTGCAGGGCGGGAATCTCTTCCGCTCCGACGCGATTCCTGAAATAGGACAGATCCGGTGATCCGGTAGAAAGCGTCGCACTCGTCAGAACCGTGCAAGCCCCTTCGCGAAAAAGAAGACGGCGCAAGGCCTCGGCCAAATTCACCGGAGCCGTTCGGAGGGTGCAAAATTGCTCTGTTCGGCCGTATTGCTCCACCCAATAAACATGATCGGGTTCCTCGAGTGAGAGAAAATCCGTTATTCCTGCACGGGCCGTGCGAATCTTTCGCGCGGCCTCTTGAAGCTCTGACGTATGCTGCTCGTCCTGGCACTTGCCAGCTTCCTGCGAAATCAACTCGCCAAGACGGGCAAGGGAACTGCAAATTTCGCCCCCCTCCGCGAGACCCGGCTCACGAACACGGAACTCGCGTCCTCGCTTGAATGTGCACCCATTCGCAACTTGGTTAAAAAACCCATCAGCGACCGGCAAAACATCACTCACCACGCTGCAAGCGGGACCATTTTTGAGCATTTGAAACAGCCCCTTTTTGGTGCGCGGATTGTAGAGCCGCTGAATAATGCGGCGTAAGCCGAGTTGCGAAAGCTCCATCCCGATGTGGCGGGCGGCGACCTCCTCGAGCGTGTGCGCCTCGTCGAAAACAACAAAGTCGTTAGCAAAAAGAAGACCGCCGGTGCGGTTCTCTGCATCGTCCACTCCGTTGAGCAAAGTGAAAAAAAGCGCATGGTTCAGCACGACCATCTTCGCGTTGGCCACACGACGACGCAGCGATTGATAGAAGCATCCCGAGGCCGGCCCACACGACTTCGGAGTGCAGAGGTGCTGCTCGCTGCGGACTTCCTCCCAGACAGCGGGATCGGGTTGCTCTAGAAAATCACTCAGCGAACCGTCCTTTGTTTTTAAACTCCACTCTCGGATGCGCTCCAACTCGGGATG
>CAYRTN010000257.1:0-2455 GCA_964427235.1 uncultured Chthoniobacter sp.
TCCCATCCTCCAAAGGTTGCCTCATCACCTCGAGCGTGGTGCGTTTGAATTCCGGAAGTTCGTCTAAAAATAAAACTCCATTGTGCGCGATACTGACCTCGCCCGGAGTCGGATTCGTCGAACCACCGAGCAAGCCGACATCACTCACGGTGTGGTGCGGCGAACGAAAAGGCCGCTTCGCAACAAACGAATGGGTTTCATCCAAAAGCCCGCAAATACTGTGGATCTTGGTCGTTTCGATGGCCTCATCGAGCGACATCGGAGGAATGATCGTCGGTATACGTTTTGCGAGCATGCTCTTTCCGGATCCAGGAGGACCGATAAGTAAGAGATTATGTCCACCAGCCATGGCAACCTCGATGGCTCGCTTGACCTGGTGCTGCCCCTTGACCTCAGAGAAATCCACATCGTCACCGGCGTAGGACTCTAGTCGCTCGGCTGCGTTTCCTTGCAATGGGACGAGGTCTTTTTTGCGCGCTAGAAACTCATACGCCTCGCGAAGATTCCGAACCCCATAAACTTCGATCCCCTCCACGATGGCGGCTTCGGGGGCGTTGACCGCCGGAAGAATGATGGCTTTTTTTCCTTGATTGCGGGCTTCCACCGCGATGGGCAGCGCGCCTTTGATCGGACGGATCTCGCCGGTGAGAGCAAGTTCTCCGATTACGTAGCAGCGCTCCAAGCGTGGCAACTCAGCCCGCTCTGCTGCGGCGATCATGCCAATGGCGATCGGGAGATCAAAGCTGGGCCCTTCTTTTTTGGTGTCAGCCGGCGCGAGGTTGATCGTTGTTCGTTCTCGAGGCCAGCGGAAGCCACTATTTCCAATCGCTGTCGTCACACGATCCTTGCTTTCCCTCACAGCCGCGTCAGGCAGCCCTACTACGATCACAAGAGGATTGCCAACACCCGTATTCACCTCCACTTCCACTTGGATTGCTTCGACGCCTTGGAGTGCTGCTGAGAATACTCGCGTGAACATAATTGGGATGTATCAGAACCTCCTGTGTTTTGTCCAAGCAGCGATTGAGATTCCTTAATAAGATTTTTTTGATAGTTTCCTTGGGTGCCCAACCCTTACGAAACGCCCCAACTCGTCAGTGAATATCTTTTTTTCCACTACGCGACATTCAGAGAGGCCGCCAGCGATCTTCCTGTCCCAGAAACCGCCTGGGGATTCGCCCAGCGGGTGGTGAGCGAATTACTCGACCCCCAATCAAAGCCCTCCACAGCTCTAGATATCGGTTGCGCGGTGGGAGCTTCCTCATTTGAGTTGGCGAAAACCATTCCAAGTGTTTTGGGCATCGACTATTCGGAGGCCTTTATTGAAGCCGCTGAGACGCTAAAAAATGACGGATTTCTCGCTGCGGAAGTTCCCTTGGAAGGAAGAAAAACTCAACCCTTCGTTGCTCGCGTGCCCACTGAGATCGACCGTCAGCGTGTCCGATTTGAAACAGGGAATGCCATCGACCTTCGGAACGACCTTGGCAACTTCGATGTCGTCCTCGCGGCGAACCTCCTTTGCCGACTTCCCGCTCCAGTCGCCTTCATTGAAAGGCTAGTTGAGCTTGTCGCGCCGGGTGGACAGCTCCTCTTGGCGTCTCCATTTTCCTGGCTCGAAGAATACACGCTCCCCTTCCTCTGGCTCGGGGGCCAGCAAGATGGTCCGTCTTCCGCTGATGTCCTCAAAGAAAAACTCTCCACGCACTTTCGACTCGAGCACGAAATCAACATCCCTTTTCTCATTCGTGAACATTCCCGAAAATTCCAATACGGCATCTCCCTTGGCACACGCTGGCGCCGACTCTGAGTGGGAATCCCGCTACCGCGCGGGCGACACCCCTTGGGATAAAGGACTCCCCCACCCCGCACTCGTAAACTGGCTTGCGACATCCGAAATGGTTGGCCGCATCCTCGTCCCAGGTTGCGGGAGCGGACATGATGTTCGCGCGATCACCCAGACAAAAAAAAACACCGTGATCGGGATGGATATCGCCCCCTCCGCGATTCGTGCAGCCACCGCATTTACCCCCGCGGGCGATGAAACCTACATTCTTGGCGACTTCCTCACTGGCGATGCCAGTGCTTATGGCCCGTTTGATTGGATTTTTGAGCACACTTGCTTCTGCGCGATACGCCCCGAGCGACGCACCGACTATGCCCGCGAAGCGGCTGCTGCACTCAAGACCGGTGGTTTTTTTCTCGCCGTTTTTTTTATGGATCCAGAGAATTCGGACCCCAACTCGCCACCCTTTGCCTCGTCATCCCGCGAAATCGACGGACTCTTCCTACCCGCTTTTCAAAAAATCGATTTGCACAGTAGCATCAACACTTATGCCGGGCGTGAAAATCGGGAACACCTCGTCCTTTTCCAAAAACGATAAAACACTCTCAACTGGGAGTGTGGGGGCACACGGATTCGAACCGTGAACCAAGCAGTTATGAGCCGCCTGCTCTG
>CAYRTN010000258.1:0-2449 GCA_964427235.1 uncultured Chthoniobacter sp.
CTCTAGGGGGTGGGTGATTTTTTTTCATCCTAGCCAAATGGCCAATTTTCATTCCGGCCTCCAGTTTGCCTCGTTACTCCGCTGCGCTCCGGTTGCCCACCCTGGGCTACACTGTTGACTCGTTCGCTCCCGCTCAGCTCGCCCTTCGGGCCAACCTTCGGTTGCTCTATCTCGCGCCTGCCACGGCGCTCGATTGTCTAGAGAAAGAATCGGGACTGGCCCCCGCCAGCTGCTCCGCGTGTTGCCTCGGTGCTCCGCTTCGCTCCGGTTGCCTCCTTCGCTCCCGCTCATGTCGCTTCGGGCTGCCTTCGGCAGGCTACCCAGCCAGCGCCCGCTGGCATGTGTTCGCTCCCGGTTGATTTCGCTACGCTTCACCCTTCGGGCTGCCTTCGGCAGTCTTTCTCTCTGCGTTCGATTATGTCGCCCTACGGGCTGCCTACGGCAGGCAGTGTTGGTTCGCATCCTCCCGGGATGTCTCACCCTTCGGGCTGCTTATGCAGTCGCTGGAGTTTGGCTCGTTTTTTTGAGATAATTGGTTTTCCTGGTTTGATATAATCTTGGTTGTTGCTTGGTTATGCGGCAGCGAAGAGTATGGCCGGCAGGTCGGGAGTGAGTTTCTGCGCGTTCGTGTTCGAAGGTGTATCGTTCACGAAGTGGTAAAAAGTCCCAGGCCTGAGAGCACCTGCCCAAATTTCATAGCGCAGTAACCGCAACAGGTCGCCGGTGCTTGGCAACTTCCCTTCGTTGTCTCGATCCTTTCGCCATTTTGGGGGTTGCAGACTTTGAAGTTGCGCACCTTTGGAAATTTCTTGTAGCGCGCTAGTCCATAGCATCGCGTATGCAGCGACAGTGACTGCGGGTAGATGTTGGTTAGATGCGGCGGTTCGTACGTGAGCCTTGCCTGTGCCAATGAGAGTTTTTTCCTCGCGGAAGTTCACTTCAATGCCCCATCGCCAGAGATAGTATTGGAGGAGTTTTTCAAGTGAGAGATCTGGATCTGTGCAAATTAAATAGGCGGGTTGGCGATAGAGCATTCGTGAACCGTTCTTGAGGCGGTAACCGAGCGGCGCGATGACGACAATACGTAGTGGTAGATCAACTCCGGCTTTACGCCAAAGGACTTGATCGATGCTCTTGATGCGAAAGTCATGGCGCTTGCCAGCAGCAAAGCCAGCCACGTGTTGCCAAGGCACGCTTTCATCCTGACGCAGTTCTTCGGGAGTAGGAGCTCGTTTGCCATAGCGACGCGGTCTGCCGTTGGCTCCTGAAACGATTTCGGGCAAGTAATTCAAAACCATGTCTTTGCGTCCGCGCCCGATGTAGGTGCTCTCCTTGGGTTTGCCACGGAGTATGGTTTTATTGGTGTAACTGCCGTCTCCTGTGACGATGAGATGGCGGGCTGAGGGAGTTTCGTGGCGCAGTTCTTTGAGTTGTTCGAGTGTTAGACGATTGAGGTTCTGTTGCTTGAGAGCCTCGCGGTAGGAATCGTGTTGAGCGGGAGTAGCGTTTGGGGGTGGTTTGACGGGGCTAGGTGCGTGGTGAAAAGCAATAGGAACGGAGCGGGCTTCTCCATTATCAAGTGGCCATGATGCAGAGAACTGCAGATAGCGTTGTGCACGGATGAGGTTGGTTTGGAATGGCGGACCGAGTGGATCGCGTTTCCATGCGCTACCATATATTTTTTTACCAGTCTTGTGTGCGATGGTGTCATCGACGGCGACTACCAACGGTTCATCTGGGGCAAGATTATCGATCAAGCTATCGCGGACTCGTCCAAACAAAACGGATTCGTCCACGCGTTCTTTGGAGTAGAGTCGGTAATCAGCTGTCCAGTCGGAATGCTGGCCACCTTTAGCGCAAATGATGTTGGTGAGTGTGCTTTTGGCCGGGCAGAGAAGAAGCCCGAGCATGTGCTGATAGAGAAGTAATGAGCAAGAAGGCGTTGAGGTTGCTGCTAAAGTGGATGCTTCTAACATTTTCCTGAGCACGGAGCTTAGGTGCGTTGTTTCGTTTTTTTTTGAAGCTCGACCGGGTTAGGCGGCACATCCTTGCGTGAGAGGATGAGGTTGCCTTTGTCGGCGATGATCCATTCGACGTTTTCACCTTTAGAAAACTCCATGGCCTGAGCGACCGCAGAGGGGAAGTTGATGTAATATTGTTCGCTGGCTTTGCGACTGATGAGTTGAACTTTAGTTGGAAATCCCATGGCGACGAAATCTAGTTATACAACTAGAGATAATACAAGCAAAATAACACGGGAAAATACCAACACTCCGCAAACCTTGGAATTTATCTAGTGAGAAGCCAAACTCCAGGCGGCGGTCTATGACCGCCGAAGGGCGCCCAGATACCCCAGCACGGCAGTCACAGACAGCTGCTACAAAAAAATCAAAAAAACATGCAGGTGAAATTTTTTCAGATTCCGAGTGTGGGGTGCGAAGCGGTGGAG
>CAYRTN010000259.1:0-2448 GCA_964427235.1 uncultured Chthoniobacter sp.
ATTTGAAACTTGAGACCTGAGACTGGAAAAATCAATGAGGCGTTTTGGCGATTTCTGTGATTGCTCGTGAGATCATCACATTCGCTCGAGCGAGTTGGCTTGCTAGAGGGCGGGAAGGGTCAGGCGGGCGATTGGGAAAGAAGGCGTTGAGGCAGATGCAGGCCCATTTGAGTTGATAGAGTGGCGTGAGAAGGTTGACGCGTTGATAGAGAGATTCAGGATTAGGGAAGAGGCCGATCGTTTTTTCAAGGAAGAGCGCCGAGAGATTGTCGGGGAGAACACGGTCGGGCTGGTTGGTGAAGTCGATGAGGGTTTTGGCTGGGTCATCCCACCCAGCGTATTCAAAATCAACGTAACGGAGACTGCCGTCAGATTGGCGGAGAGCGTTATGAAAACCGAAATCAGATGGGGAGAGGCAACGCTCCGAAAAAAGCAATCTGGATTGCCGATCTGAAGAAGGTTTTTTTTCGATATGCGCCTTGATCGTTTTCCAGAGGGGATTGAGTGCAGATTCGATGAAGCGGATGGCTTCAACGTGGACCTCGCTATCGGGTTGAATTTGGATAAGTCGTTCAACACGCTTTGAGACAGAGCCAAGATGCCCTTGAATCGAGAAGCATGCCTCTGAGACAGGAGGAAGGTTTTTGCCAAGTTCTCGCTGCGAATTCATTTCAGCAAAAAATCGGGCTGCGTCGAGAATGTCGGATTCCGTGATTTCCTGAGGCGGATCTCCAGCAATAAACTCAAGAAGAGCGAAACGCGATGGGGCATCTTTGGCAAGTGGCTCTGGGGCTTTGCAAGATCCGATGGATCGCAGGAATTCTAAGAATGCCCATTCCTGCCCAAGTCGATCACGGGGATCGGACTCACTCCAGAAATAGCTTTTGAGAAGGAAGGATTCCGTGCTGCAGTCCACACGCCAAACGCGGTTGTTACGGCCACCGGGAAGGGGCAGCACGATGTGGGGAGCGCGCTTCCCCAATTGAGCAAGCAAACTGGCGGCGGCTTCGGTCGGCGTCATTTTTTAGGAAGTCAAAATTTGATCAACGGCGTCAGACCAAGAGATGACACGTGGAGTGAGAGACCAATCTGCATGAGCTTGGATTGGATCAAACAGGAAGAAGGTGGTGGATGAGGGAAAGCCTGCCGTTAGGAAAACTTCGGGAAGGTCGTCGATAATCGCGCGCGGGCTTAGCGCCGCAATCGCGGCAACTTTCGCTTCGCGAGTATCGAAGAAATGCAATGGCAGATTCGCAAGCGGAGTCGATTCAAGCCAGATGGTAGCCGCTTTGCGAAGATCGCTCCTTGAGCCAAGAACAGGAAAATGAGTTTTGTGGCTTAGGATGATGATTTCTTCTCTCGATGCGGCAACGAAGTCGGCACAGCCTGGGTAAAGTGTGGCCTTCCCGATTTGCTCACCATAGACGAGGCCTTGGAGGCGCGTCCAAAGATCATTGCCGCCTTTGGCAAGAGCCGCGGCCTTGATGGTGGATTTGTTGATTGGGTCACCAAAAGCAGGCAGGCAATCGAGTAAAGATGCGGCAGCGCGAAAGGCTTCGTCGTAGCAGATGATCGTATTATCAAGGTCGAGAGCGATCATGCGATCTCAGCGGCGATCCGTCGTGCGAGGCTTTCGGCATCGATGCCGCAGTAGGCACGCGCCTCTTCCTGCTCGCCGCAGTCATGCAGGAACTCGTCGGGGATACCAAAGCGTATAAGGCGAGGCGGGTGCTTTTGAGAGGATAACCACTCCGCCACAGCGGATCCAAAACCACCGAGGACAGAGTGTTCTTCAATAGCAAATACAGGAGCAGAACCCAGATTGGTGAGCACTTCCAAATCGAGAGGCTTCACGCTCGCACAGTTCCAGACAGTGGCTTGAATATTCTTTTTTGATAGAAGCTCAGCAGCAGCTAGAACTTCACCGAGTATCGTTCCGCACGCAAGAAGAGTGACATCAGAACCACTACGAAGGCGCTGCCAGCGACCTGCCATAAAGGGCGTCTCCTGAGTCAGAATCGGCTCTCCTTTTTTACCGATACGCAGATAGGCGGGCTGGCTTTGTGCAAATGTCCAACGAAGGGCCGAACGGAGTTCTGGAGCATCCGCAGGGGCTAGCACATTCATTCCTGGAAGGCTACGCATGATAGCAAGGTCTTCAAACGAATGGTGCGTGGAGCCAAGCGCAGAATAGGAAAGACCGCTCCCGGTGCCAACAATGGTGACCGGCATTTCGTGATAGCAAACATCGAGCTTGATTTGCTCCAGACAGCGGGTCGTGACAAATGGAGTGATGGTGTAACAAAGCGGGCGTAGGCCACTGGAAGCTAATCCGGAAGCCAGTGAGATCATATTCGCCTCAGCGACACCGCAGTTGTAAAAGCGGGTCGGCATGGCTTCTTTGAATTTGTCGAAAAGACGATTCCCGATGTCGCCGCTCAAAACCAC
>CAYRTN010000260.1:0-2446 GCA_964427235.1 uncultured Chthoniobacter sp.
GGTTTGCTGCACCTTGATCGCGAAGAGATCGAACGAGGGTTTCCTGAGTTTGATGTGCACATACCAGAGTGCCGGTTTTATAACTGCACACATCAACGCGAACCCAACTGTGGGGTGCTTGCGGCGTTAGCGCGCAACGAGATCGACGCGGGTCGCCATGCACTCTACGTGAGGCTTGTACAAGCCAAAGCCGAACACGATTCTTACTAATCTCTAGGCGCCGCTGCTGGCTAACTGAGAAGCAGCCCGCAAGAAATCAATCGTCTGCTTCAACAACTCTTGCTCATCAGCTCTCAGCTCGACGCAGCCGCCTCAGACAACACCTGGCACAGCCCAAGCAACATCGCAGCAGTAGCACCCCAGATAAAAAACTGTTTGTAAGGCACCGAATAAAATTGCCGCAAGCCGCCATCAGGCAGCTGGGCCTGATGAAAACGATAATTCGCAGGGTCTGTCAAAAACGACAAGGGCACTTCAAACACCTCGGCTACCTCAAACTCATCGGGAGCAAGCGAAAAACCAGGACGTACCAAGGCGGTCACTGGGTTAATCGCAAAACCTGAGCCCGTGAGGTAACGCGGCAGCCCCCCTAAACATTCGATATGCTCGCGCAGCAAGCCGGTTTCTTCTTCGGTCTCGCGTAAAGCCGTATCCTGTACGTCGAGGTCACTGGCCTCGCAGCGCCCACCCGGAAAGCTGACTTGCCCCGCATGATCATTGAGGTGGGCGGTGCGCTGAGTTAACAGCACCGCCAACCCTTCAGGACGCATCACGATGGGCACCAACACTGCGGCCTCAACGGGCGTTCCTTCGCGGCCCGGCATGCGTCTCAGCGACTCGTTCGGAATATCAAGCTGGCGTTCAATATTTTTTGACAATACCGTACGCAACCACTCGGGATTCAAGTGTTTGGCCGGAACCGGGCCAAACTTTAACGACGAGGGCACCCAAGGCTGGGTCATTGGATCAAAGGAGGGCCGAGTTGGCGGCCGGCGTACGCGCGGGCTTTCAGGAGGTGTGGCAGACATAACGGCGAATCATTTCAAAGCAAAAGTTGGCTCCTTTTTAACCGAAACTTGCCTTGCTTGTGGAATAATCAAGTGATTCCCTTACCGATCACCTCTAAAGCCCAATATGAACAGCTTATTGATTCAAGGCGGTAACGTTCTTGACGTAGTGAATTTAACCTTCGCGCCCGCCGACGTGCTGGTGCAAGACGGTCACATCACTCAGATCGGCCCCAAACTGACGCCCCCTGCTGGCACGCAAATCATTGATGCCACAGGGAAAACAGTGATGCCGGGCATGATCGACTGCCACACACATATCGTAGCCTCGCAATTAAACTTGGGTCTAAATGCCAATCTGCCTAACGCCTTGGCCACACTGCGAGCTGTGCCGATTTTGGCTGGCATCCTGATGCGCGGCTTTACCACGGTGCGCGATGCAGGCGGGGCTGACTGGGCGCTTTCTGAGGCCACTCGCACCGACGTCGTTGACGGTCCACGCATTTTTCTGGCCGGTCGCGCGCTTTCACAAACGGGCGGACACGGCGACTTCAGGGCACGCAACGATATTCTTGACCCTTGCGCCTGCGTGCAAAAAGTCGGCAATATCGGACGCGTGGTAGACGGTGTCGATAACGTACGTTTGGCCGTTCGCGAAGAAATTCAAAAAGGTGCAACACAGATCAAGATTATGGCCTCAGGCGGTGTCGCCTCGCCCAATGATCCAATCCACTTCTTGGGCTATTCAGAAGCCGAAATTCGCGCCATCGTTGAAGAGGCGTCTAACGCGGGTACCTATGTGATGGGCCACGCTTACACGCCACAGGCTATTACGCGAGCCGTGCAATTCGGCGTTCGCACCATCGAACACGGTAACTTAGTGGATGCTGCGACGGCTCAGGTCATGCACGACCATCAAGCCTTTATGGTGCCTACCCTGATTACCTACGAGGCGTTAGCAAACGAAGGACTCGGGCTTGGGTTTCCACCTGAGTCAGTTGCTAAGATTGAAGCTGTGCGAGGCGATGGCAAAAAGGCGCTCGAGATCTTGGCAAAAGCTGGCGTCAAGATGGGCCTGGGCACAGACTTGCTTGGCGCGCTACATCGCCACCAGTCTGAAGAGCTTAAGTTACGGGCGGATATTTTAGGCAACGGGATGACGATTCAACAGGCGACGTTGGTCGGCGCTGAAATCATCAGAATGACCGACAAACTCGGCGTGGTCAAAGTCGGTGCGATTGCTGATCTGTTGGTGGTGGACGGCAACCCGCTCACCGACATCAGTTGCTTGCTAGGCCAGGGTGATCACATTGAAGTCATCATCAAAGATGGCAAAACCTACAAAACTTCACTTTAATTTTTCGGAGACCGCAGCATGAATCGCAGAGACCTACTGAAACTCTCGGCCACGAGCGCAGCACTACAAATGTTGCCAGGCT
>CAYRTN010000261.1:0-2439 GCA_964427235.1 uncultured Chthoniobacter sp.
GGATGGGGCGTGACTGCGAAAAACTCGCTCTTGCCCGAGGTGTCCGTTTTCATGTTGAAGAAAGGGTGCTTGTTCACGGAACACGCGCCATTGTTTTTCGCGACTGATCTCAGCCCAAGCGAAAATCACACGTCCAGTCGCTGCTGCGTCCGGCTTTGCACGGCTTGCTGAGCGTTTGCAAAGGGGAGTTCGGGGATTTTTTGAATTTGTAGCTGGTTGCCTCCAGCAGGAAAGTGGTTGATTTTCCCTTGCCGACGATGTCGAGCTGAAGGGGAAGTTGGGGAGGGAGTCCGGGATGCAGGGAGGGATAAAGATTCGTTCGACGGTAGCGAAGACCAGCGAGAGATTGGGTTTTGTCGAAATGCCTGAGTCGAAGCGGACGCCCGTTGAAACGGATGGCGAAGTTTTTCTCGAATTCGGGATTGGCGGCGACTTCGAGGCGTTGCATCGACGTATCTACGAATCGGCTTGTGGTGCCTCCATCCACCGGCATTTCGCAGAGCAGTGGCCAGCTTTCATGGGCGCGCCGAATGGTCAATTGAGCGCCACTGGCTTGAAAATTGAGAATGGAAGGGAATTTCCAATCCCAGATTTCGCAGAAGGTTTTTGCATCAAGGCCAAATCCTGCTGCGTTCAGGTCATGCAGAATGTCCGTCAGATCTTTCCAGAGCACGCTGGGCAATAAGTAACGGTCATGGAGAAGCGTCGAAAAGCGTTGAAGTTTTCCCTTTGCGGGATTTTCGAGCAACCATGCAGCGAGGGATGTCCAGAGCAATGCAACCGCACTCATCCACTCCGCCTTTGGAAGAGATTCGATCGCTCGGAACTCCAGTAGGCCGAGCGCACCGGAAGGTGAAGAGAGATTCCAGAATTTGTCGAAGCTGATCTCGCTGCGGTGCGAGTTTCCGGTGACATCCGTCTGAAGGTGGCGAAGCGTCTCCGAGATCGAGTGACGATGGTCGCCGGGCGGAAGGGATTGAAGGAATGAAAAGGCCATCTCTAGATCGTGAAGGTCGCGGGCCGATTCATCCGCTCTGGGAGCTTGGGAAGACGCCCCGACATAGCAACCGGTGAACATGTACGCGAGGGAGGGATGGCGTTGCCAATAGCGAAGAAGCGAAGCCAGCCATCCTGGACGAGAAAAAAACGGGTTTGTGTCCAGCGATCTGCCGCCAAAAACGAGGTGGTTTCCGCCTCCGCTGCCTTCGGGGGGGGATCCAGCTGGGGCTTTCCAAGACCTCAGCCCGCAGGCCTCGGCTGAGAGGGTCACCGTTCGCAACCAATAATCATATTCTTCCCAATCCCTGCAGGCCGGGAGATTGACCTCTAGAACGCCGGGGTCCGCAGCAAGACCGATCTGAATCCATGAGTCCGCTTCATCGGTAGGAATGTAACCTTGCATTTCAACAAGGCCCACGCCGGATTCGATAAGGGCCTGATCGACTTTTTTGAGAAGCTTCACAAAAGGGGCCTGTAGAAGCGGAGGGAGAAAAATCGAAGCTACGCCATCCATCCATTCCAGAGTCACCGCACGGCGGGGAATATTTTCTTCCAAAGTGTGGAGGGGCAAACGCAACCCGGCTGGACCGATGGCCTGGGTTAGTTCCAACGCCTCTGGTAGCCACGGGAAGGATTTCCATTTATCGTTCACCTCATCCAATACGAGTGCCCAAGCGCGGTTGGCGGGGGCGTTCGGATCCTTGAGGCTTTTCCAATCTGGTTTGACGCCAAGGGCGCGTGCGAGATTTTTTCGGAAGAGGGTTATCGAGCGGGAGTCGGAGGGGGTATTCTGTCGTGACCGAAAAAGCGGGGAGCCGTCTTTGTTGGAGATCAGTCTCACGGCCCATCTCGGATTCAACTCGCCAGGGTAGGATTTTCCCGGACAAAAAAAGTCGATTCCACCGGGAATGTGATTTGCAATGAGATGGGCGGCCATCTTTCGGGCATAGCCGAGCTTTGTGGGTCCCACGGCGGCGTAGCTCCACTCAGGGCCTTCGGGATCTATGGGGACGTAGGTAGGTTCGCCGCCGAGAGTCATTTCGACCCCGTTATTGAAAAAAGCCGTAGCGCATCGCTCGGCTGTTTGTTTCATCCAAGATTTCATGACAGCTCCCCCGTCTCCGTCAATCGCCGCATGGTGACACTCACTCCTATGCTTTGGGTGCCCGAGCCCTTGAATGTGCCACGCACTGGGGCGGCGTCCGAGAAGTCCCGTCCGAGGGACACTGTGATGTGGCGTTCGCCGCACCATTGCTTGTTTGTCGGGTCGAGGGCCACCCAGCGGAGGCCTGGGAGCATGACCTCGACCCATGCGTGCGTGGCGAGAGAGCCGACAAGATTTCCCTCCGAGCCATTGGCTCGCGGTGAGTCGGATTCAATGTATCCGCAGACATATCTGCCCGGGAGACCTGCAGAGCGAAGAACGCTGAGCATGATGTG
>CAYRTN010000262.1:0-922 GCA_964427235.1 uncultured Chthoniobacter sp.
GACACGCTCGATGCAGCTTCTCGTTCTGCTCAGACTATTCCAAACCATGTAACACCTGCCAGATGACCCCACCCTCTCCCTCCTCGGAACAGGGGATGACGACGGGGCCAGTAATGACCTTATCAGTCAACCTACACCAGGTGGGCGACCGCTTCATCGAATCCATCTCAGAAGTCGATCCAGGCTCGTTAATGGAAGGTGTAGATCCAGATAGAGCAGAGGACCCGAACCAGCTTCTGCAGAATATCCGATTTAAAGCAACGATCAGAGGATGGAGTCACCGGGCCCATCAACACCGTGCCACCACACTTCTGAATTTGCAGAATGAACCCATAGGGAGAAGACTACGTGAGAATCAAGACCTCATCCTCCTACCAGCGAGCTGGTGGCCACTGGCGATGGATACTTTAGGACCCGATGAGTCAGGATGGTGGTATAGGGTCTCGGACTCCATACGGTTCAGAGAATGTAAAGCATGTAGGAAAAGAATAGGAGAAAATGTTCAAACGGAACATAAGACGTTAGACACAGGGGTTTGCCCAAAATGTCCCATACGAAAACCTCAACAAGAATGCTCTACTAGCAAGAAGCAAAGAGGAAACAAGCAGGTAGCTACAGACAAGACCGTGGGCACACGACGGTCACTTCGTCTCAGTACACAGGTCTTGCCGGAGAATGTCTACTGCGAACTAGATGAGAACACATATATGGATACAGACGACGATTTGGATCAGGAAATGGAACAAGGCCACCTTTGTGTTTCGACAGACCCAAGGAAGGTGGGAGGACCAGGCGGAGAGCCAACCATCATCACCACAGAGGAATTACGGGCCCTGCTGATCACACAACAGTCCTTGGAAGACCAGACAGTCTGGCTGACTACGGCCCAAGCTGGATACTCGGTAACAGCAGATGCAACGGA
>CAYRTN010000262.1:932-2433 GCA_964427235.1 uncultured Chthoniobacter sp.
AGTAGTAGGCAAACCTGCAGCACGTTTTCTTCACCCCTCCATTTCGAATCTTCGATCTTCATACAAGAACGACTGGTAGAGCTCAACTCCAAAGGACAGGCTCCCTCCCGCATGGAGCAACTAGCCAAGCGACTGGAGGAAACATGGGGTAAGACATATTCCAACATGCAGACAACCAGCATTGACTCTCCGAAGATATCACTTCCGGGTAAAGCAACGTGGGAACCAGACCCGAAACCGCTGATGGCTAATCACCCACCTCGGGTAACGGACTCCAACACTAGGATTGCACTATCAGAAGGCTCTCTCAAGGGTCCCTGCCCACAGGATGACAGTGGTCTCGGGTGGGTACAGATACAACGTAAATCGATACTCTGGGAGGAGAAGATCGAGGGATTTTCAGTCATCACACATGAAGGACTCACGACACTAGCCCACCCGCAGATAGGATGGACAATCAATAGCGGCATGTGGAACACCCTTCGGACGCTGTGGGGCATGAACATGGAAACGTTGGAAAGAATACATGAATCATGTAAAAGCCAGTCACACTTGGAATGCGCGAACATCTTCACCCCAACCAGACATATCCTCCAGACGATCAGACGTATATGGAAAACGGACAGGGTACACGGTCTCCCAGCGGTGGCGGCCCCAACCTTTTTCCCATCGGCATCTAAGGGTAAGGATGCATGGTGGGGTACACAAGACACGAAAACCACTTACTTATGGGATTCAATGGACGATCAAGATCGGCAGGATACTCTAGAGAAACTCAAGACTACGAGCGGATGGACGGTATGGAAAACAAGGGACAAGGAATGGTCACCAACACTGCGCGAGGCGGGCTTCTGTCAGCTCCTCAACATACACAAAAGCAAGAGAGAGGAATGTTGGGGATTCAAGATCAAGGGATGGTGGAGGAAAGGAGACATTCGAACCACGAAGCCAAGAAAGTCCTCGAATGCTGGGTGAAAACCACCTCAGATGCACCTATAGGAGCTCAAGATTCACTAACGAAGGCGCTGACGGCACCACAACACAATGTCGGGAAAGATACATACATCGTTGACCTGGAAAGTGACGAAAAGCTGTACTGGCTGGGCACGGAATCGGGACTTTTGGGTGCCTTTGGTTTTGAAGGGGCATGCACGGCGGGGGATGGCTCCTGTGACCCGTCAACGAAATCGATGGGAGCAGGCTTCTGTAACTTCAACACCATGAAATGGAACACCACCACACCACTAACGAACGGGCCCTTACAGGACCAACACCTTCGAGAATCCAGCAAAGTGGGCAGAGAAGAGGAAGGTCTCAGCTCGAATCGACCGGAACTAGTAGCTCTTAGAGAGTGTCTGGAAGCACACGACGACCGTACTAACCTTCTGTATTTAACGGACAGCGAGGCAACTCTCCAAGCTATCCATAAGTGGATAGGTGGAGGAGCAAAGCTGAACCTTTCTAGATCGCCAGACGCAGATGTCCTCAAAGCCATCATACT
>CAYRTN010000263.1:0-2428 GCA_964427235.1 uncultured Chthoniobacter sp.
TTGGACGACCTCATTCCTGATCGGCATGGTCGCCATATTCCACGACCGAAAGACTTCTCCACGCCCTGATTCAAGGCGCAAAGAGTAAGGTTCAGCCCACCGGTTTGAGGCAAAAAAAGCACTGCACTTGAGGCCAGTGTAGATGCATTCAAAAACACGCCATCTCGTTAACATGGAATTTTGAGGCAACGGGTGAGTCGCTCGAAGCGGAAATACAAAGAACCTACTCGGCCGAAAACTTATGAATCATCACGTGATGATAAGTGGAACCGGGGCGAAGAACGGACGAGGGAAACGATGCTTGATTCGGCGAATCAGGGAAGCCTTCGGTCTCGAGGCAAAGCGCCGTGCGGCGACCATATTTAACGCCCTTTTTTCCAACGATAGTGCCATCAAGAAAGTTGCCGCCATAGAACTGTATGCCCGGCTGATTCGAGAAAATCTCCATCACACGACCGGATGAAGGATCCTTGAGGCGGGCCGAGAGATGCAGGTCTTCGCCCTTGTCGAGCACCCAACAGTGGTCATAGCCGCCACCGAATTTGATCGCCTCGAAATCGGCATCCACTCGGTCTCCGATCCTAGTCGAAGTGGTGAAGTCCATCGGAGTCCCCGCAACAGGCGCGATCTCCCCAGTGGGGATCAGGCCCGCATTGGTGGGGAGATAGTTTTTGGCTGGGAGTTGGAGTTGATGATCATTGATGCTGCGAGTCGGATCGCCGGAAAGGTTCCAATACGAATGATGGACAATATTGGCGATGGTCGGGGCGTCGGATTTGGCCTTGGCTTCCCAACGCAGTTCGTTGCGATCCGTCAGCGTGTAGGTGACCGTCACATCCATGTTGCCAGGGTATCCTTCTTCGCCGGCAGGGGAGCGATAGGTGAATTCCACGCTGTTCTTTCCGACCGCTTTGCCGCTCCAAAGAACCTTGTCGAAGCCCTTGAGACCTCCATGCAAGTGACAGGGGATTCCACCGGGTTCGTTGTTTTTGGCGAGAACGTATTCCTTCCCATCGAGTATGAACTTGCCATCCCGAATGCGGTTGCCGAATCGACCAACACTCGATCCCAAGTAACTCGTATTTCCAAGCCAGCCTTCAAGTGTGTCGTAGCCATGGGCCACATCCGCGAGATGGCCGGACCTATCGGGCACCTCAAGCGAAACGAGTATCGCTCCGTATTCGGTGACCTTGGCCTTGAGTCCGTTCGCGTTGGTGAGAGTGAAAATACCCACCTCCCTGCCATCAGGCAAATGGCCAAAAGACTCCCTCACTGGAATTCCGCTAGGAGCCGTTGATGGGCTTGGGATAGAAATACTTTCCGCCACTGGAGCGTTTTTTTCGCATGAGCTAAAAACCATAGCAATAAGAATGGGAACAAGGAGATGAAAATGACGCATCAAAACTTAAAATGATACGCCGTCCAAGCCTGACAAGTTTAAAATTCGCAAAGCCATTTCGAAAAAGCGAGCACGTAGTCCAAGACGCCTTACTTCGAGCATGGGGGTGGAATCCCGTGAGTGGTGCGCGACGCGACTTACCGTAGTTCTAGGTCGAGGGTGCTCGCCCCACCGTGCCTCTCAAGTTCGATGCAAATGACTCGACGGTCGTCATCTTCCACAAGCCCGCCACAAAAGGCGGGCAAATTGAAAATCTCGTGGATTGGACCAAGCGCCCCGAGGACACTTCAGAGTCACGGCAACCTATCCAAAAACCTTTCCAGTTACCGGTCTCTCGTCTTCGGTTTCAAGAAGGCGAAGCCGCTCGTGAAATCGTGGAGTTGGGCGACCAGTATCGCCATGCGAATCCCTCAGACTCCCCCACCCCTTCGATCAATTTTGTTTCGCGCACCCCAACTTTTCCGACAGTGAAGTGAAGTTTCTGACCTTTCAAAACAACGCAGCCGTGTGAGGATAGGCGGGTAAAAAGCCGGACAGGATTTGCAGGATTTATGGGATTCAGCAGGAAGGGTAGCCCCGTGCCGATCTTTCTTCTCCTGAATTGACTCGTTCGCTCCCGCTCATCTTGACCTATCGGGCTCCCTGCGGGACAGTAGTCCCGAGGCTATGACATCTCCAGCATCGATAGTATCAGCAGGGGAAACTCTCAAACAAGACAGCCTGCGGCGAGTGCGCACGCCTCTTGCCAAGCGGGAGGAAATACTCGCAACATTTGATGGCGCGGGCATAAGTCCGGCAATGTTTGTCGCTTTGTCCGGCATGCACTACTCGACATTTGGTTGATGGCCAAGCGCCGCCTGTGACTCCCACGCCCCAAGCTAATGTTCCTTCATTCGCGATTTTTGCGCCGGTAGGCGGCTGGGGATTCGCCCGTGATTTTTTTGAAAACTCTACTCATGTAAAAACGGTTCACGAAACCGGTTGTTTCTGCGATTTCATCGAGGCTTTTGTTCGTATGGAAAAGGAGCG
>CAYRTN010000264.1:0-2421 GCA_964427235.1 uncultured Chthoniobacter sp.
GGGGCGCTCAGATCGCGAAGAACCCAATTACAGAACAAACTTTACACCGGCGACCTCAGACAGATCCGCGCTTCGCAATCCCAATTCCACAATCAATCAGGTCCGTCGCAGGCAGACCACGCAGGCGCGGAATTCGCCGCTGAGGTCGAGTTGCAGGGATTTGCCTTTGAGTGATACCTGTAAACCATGTTTTTGAGGCCAAGCCTCCTCGATTTTCCAACCTCTCTCGGCGAGTGGGATTTGCACGGACTTCGGAAACGCTTTGCCGAAGGTGTGGGCGACAAGCAGGGCGCGTTTGCCATTCTTCGAGGTGCGCAGCACGGACTGCCAACCCTGCGGGTGACGCCAACTCTTGCCGGTCTCGGCGTGGGAGGTGGAATGGCCGTCGCGGATGATTGGATATACGCGCCGGTAGAGTTCCATGGCCGAAACGCTGAGCTTCCACTGTGCTGGTGAAAGGTCGTGGAGCTCGCCGGAAAGGCACATGCGGCCGAGGAAGGTCGCGGCGAGCGAGTAGGCAAGGCGCTGTGCGGTGTCGTTCGTTCGCAGCACCGCCCAAACCTGCGACTGGCGCGGCAGGATGAGGCGCTGGAGGTTGGCGGCGATGATCGGAATTTCGCGGGTCTCGTGCGCGTCGGAAAACGATCCCATCGCGCAGAGCGCCATCATCGAGGGTTCAAGGCGATGTCCACCGGAGGAGCAGTTTTCGATGACAAGATCGGGAATTTCCTCCCGCATCTTGCGGAAGAAATTCTGCATGCCTTCGAGGTGTTGCCGGAGGCCTTCGCCGGGGGACTCGGCTCCATCGACACCAAACCCAATGGTCTCGTTGTAGTCCACCTTGAGGTAGCCGAATCTGTTGTCGCGCAGGAGATGGATCATCTTTTTGGTGAGATAATCGAAGGTGAAGGGATCGCGGAAATCCCAGTAGTGGCGAGACCCAACCTGCAGCACCCGTCCATCGCGATGAAGGTGGTGATCGGTAAGCGAAAAGGCTTTTGATCCCGGATTGCAAACCTCGAACTCAAACCTGATCCAGAGGAAGGCGTGGGCCACCATCTCCGCCAAGGCTCAAATGGCCATTCAAAAGGCTAAGAGTTGATTAATTAAATGCCCATAGCAATCAATCTCCTATCATCGCCCTCGGGCTCAAAGAGGGCAGGGGACTGCGCATTATTTTGAATGCCCCTCAGGCCGATAATGACCTTTTTTAACAGATGCGCTGGTGCGGCACATGTAGCGTGTTTCTGATTTTTTCAATCATTTGCAACAGGAGAGGATATCGCTCGCTGATTTTAAAGAAAATCGAGCCTCATGTGCCGGTCTTGCATGCACAGCGGTTGCGGTTGCACGAGCATCTTCCGGAGGTGCATGCCTTGGAGTTGCTCTCACATCCCTTTGCTCAACTTCTTTGCTAACTCTCCGGCATCGGCACAATGCTCGGCGGCGGGCTTGAGTATCCGGTTATTGCCCGCTTTGTGGCATGGATTCCCTCTGGAATAAAAAATGGATTCAGTGAATCCAGCTGGATGCGAACAGTATGTCTGGCGGTCGATATGCGTTTGCCCCCCCCCCAACAGAAACTTGGCGTGGGCAGCTGAATCTCGCGGAGTCGGCAAAAATTCAGCATCACCTCTCGGAATTGAGTCAGTTGAAAAAATCCCTCGTCCATCAAGTGCTTTCTCGATTTTGGATGTCGTATTTCGTTCCTTAGTGTTTCTCCCACGCGAGTCGTCAATTTATGAAAAAATCAACGACCTCGCGTTGGATCCCCCTTTGAAAAGCGAAAGAATCGCACAGCTTGCAAAGAGGCTCGGTCAACAGCCGGATTATTTGAATCGGTGTTTCAAGAAAGTTTTGGGCCTAACTCTGCGCCGCCAACATCGTGGTGCCCACCGGTTGGAACAATATACCCACCCCGTCTCGAGGGGCGCTCGGTCGCCGAGGTGGGAATTCACTTTGGCGCAATCGCGTTCAGGTGGTCAAAGAAGTCTGGCTGACTCCCGAGTTGGGAAGTCGATAAATCCACAAGCCTAGGGATACCCGAGTAAAGACGTATGCATCGTGGCCCGCTGGTAAAAAACGGGGAGAGATTGAGTGAAGTCGACGTGATTGGAGCATTTCAGCGAAGTTATTGCCTCTGGGTCACACGAAAATCACATTGAGAAATAGGTGAATGTGGAATGCGAAGCAATGCCTCCAGTTTTGTGAAGAAAATGAGCTCACAATAGATTTTCCGTTCTCATTTTTTCGAGGATTCTAGGATCTATTCTTCAGTATGAGCCAGAGGCGAATAGGTTCGTTATTTTGAAAAACAAAAAGCCGGCAGTATGTAACTGCCGGCTTTTGTTTTATTGGTGGGAAAAGCTTAGGATTTCTGCTCGAGAATAGCGGCCTTGACCTGCTCTGGAACCTGCTCGA
>CAYRTN010000265.1:0-2401 GCA_964427235.1 uncultured Chthoniobacter sp.
CAACATCGTCGAGTTTGAGGCGGTGGCCGGCGGATTTTTCTATTTCCACCAAGAGATCGAGGGTTACCAAGGCTTCTGGAAGCGACAGGATCGTGTAGCCCATGAGAACTTCATAATCGAAGCGAATCACGTTGTATCCGACAACCAGATCAGCCCTCTGGAGGCGCTTGATAAGGGCATCGGCCTGGTTTTCGCCGAAAATCTCGTACCGCTCGTCCTTTGTGCTGTAGGTCACACCGACGGACATGCCCATCTCGTGCTTTTTGTCCCAACCGCCTACGTCATTCGCAGTCCTCTGGGTCTCAAGGTCAAAGTAAACTATGTCCATTACTCAAGCGGGAGCGGGCACACCGATCAGCGTTGGAGCTTGCTGTCGAGCATGCCGACGATCTGACGAGTCTTCTCGTCTGCTTCCATGCGCTTTTTCACGAGTTTGCAGGCGTGGATGACCGTGCCGTGATCTTTGCCGCCGAAGGCGTCTCCGATATCGCAGAGCGAGGAGCTTGTATGCTGGCGAGAGAGGAACATGGCGATCTGGCGAGGGAAAGCGATGTTGGCCTGCCGACGTTTGCTGGTCATATCCGCCAACCGAACATCGAAGTGCTCGGCCACGCGGCGTTGGATCGCATCGATCGTGATGGTCTTGCGTGCTTGCTCCTGAAAAATATCCCGCAAGAGATTCTCGATCGACTCTTGGGTGATGGGTTTTTCGCTCAAGGATGTGTAGGAGGCCACTCGCATGAGGGCTCCTTCAAGGCGGCGGACGTTGTTGCGGATTTTGTCTGCTAGAAATTCAATGATCCAGGGCTCGAGCTTGAGATTGAGGCCTTCGGCCTTGCTGCGCAGAATCGCGATGCGTGTCTCGGTATCTGGTGGTTGGATTTCCGCCGTCATCCCCCACTCAAAGCGGGAGACCAAGCGGTGCTCGAGCTTTTCAATCTCACTCGCAGGGCGGTCGCTCGAGAGAATGATCTGCTTGTGGCCGTCATGGAGAGTATTGAACGTGTGGAAAAACTCTTCCTGCGAACGTTCCTTGCCCGCAAAAAATTGGATATCGTCAATAAGAAGGACGTCGGCCTGACGGTATTTTTTGCGGAATTTGACGAGTGTTCCGTGCTGGATGGCGTCAATGAACTCGTTTGTAAACTGTTCACTGGAAAGGTAAACGATCTTGGCTGATTTATTGGTCGCCTGCACGTGGTGACCGATCGCATGAAGGAGATGGGTCTTGCCCAATCCGCTCACGCCATAAATGAAAAGGGGATTGTAGGTCGTCGCTGGCGACTTCGCCACCGCCAAAGCGGCCGAATGGGCGAACTCGTTATTTGAACCCACTACGAATGCGTCAAAAGTATTTCGTGGATTCATCGCGCCAGCCAAGGTGGCCGGGGCCTTTTCGCGAGGGGCCTTTGGTGTTGGAGCCGAGGGACGGGGTGCGATCTCCACTTCGTTCGAGGAAGTGAACTCAACCTGGGTCACAGTCGGCAACGTCGCTTGGACGGATTCCTTCACGATCGGAAGGTAGTTGCTCTCGATGAAAAATTGGTGAATTGGATTGGGAACGCACAATGTTACCGTGTCGCTGGACAGCGCCGCGATCTTGACGCCAGAGAACCAGCGGTCAAACCCATCGGAACTCACTCTATCGCGGATCCGTTTTGAAATCTGTTCCCAGCTATCGATTTGTGATTTAATCATTTTTATTTACGCGGGGGATGGGAAGTGTCGTTAAGAAGTGGAACGCTTTTTGGCAATCCGTGCAATCTGGATGTGCTCCATCCAAATGTCAGTGTCGTTTTGCAATCCCTGTCGAAACACGGCAAAAACGAAATTGAAATTTGGGGTAGAAAGTTATTCACAAGTTATACACATCCTGTCAGTTGGCTAACGAGACAGGATTCACATAATAAAAATCCCAGCTCCCTTGCTCAAGAAAAAAGAGCTTTTTTGTGCGATAAAAATTTCTCCTTTTCGGGGATATTTTCTTGACCCCTTCGGAAGTCCAGCAGGCAAGGGCATTCCGGCGGGGTTGGTCATTTCGAGTTGGAGAAAAAGACAGCACTGAGGTGACGGTTTGGAGTTCCAAAAGCGATCTCGGCGGCGGTCGAAATCAAAAAAAGAGGGGAAGTGCTCGGGGTGGGACTCGAACCCACATTCCTTGCGGAACCAGATCCTAAGTCTGGCGCGTCTGCCAATTTCGCCACCCGAGCGGTTCTGTCAATCAAAGGCTTAGGAGGCTTTGATTAGTTGCTTTTTGTGTTTGTGCTGCAAATTTTTCTACACCTGCATCCTGCCGAGCAATATGACCAAGGTCGTCTCGAGGCAATGTCATAGGTGCCAAACTCCAGCACGCAATCACCCTCTTATTTGGCAAGGCCTGGGGCAAGCACAAAATGCCAAT
>CAYRTN010000266.1:0-902 GCA_964427235.1 uncultured Chthoniobacter sp.
AAATGCCCGTATTGCGTCGATGCCGCCGTAAACGTGAACAACTCAGACAGCGCGGCATGACCGCCGACACGATCAAGCAGAGAATGCGATTTGAGCGACTCTGCGAGGAATACGGGGTCAACAGGCTTGCCACTGGCAAACAGCGCCAGAATCGAGCGATAGACGGCTTGATGAGCCTCCTGGGTGAATGCATCCACTGGCAGACTCGCCGCGCAATCAGTGATTAGGCCAGCAGGGTTTTGGAGGATTGACGAGAGAACGCCGCGCTCGCCGTCGATGGAATGAGGGAGTTCTAGAGACATGATTTCCACCCTCCGACTGGCGCGTTGTGCGTGATGCTTTGGAAAGGTTTTCTAGCGACGATAGCGATAGGCTTCTCTGCCGCTGCTCTGGTTAGCCAGTTGGCGAATCTGCGTCTGGATAGCATGGTGCTATTTTTGCTGCACCATTCGCAGGCTTTGGCGTATTCGGATTCAATAGCGATTCCCTGATACTCTGGATTTGATTTGATCGAGTCCATCCATTCTTGGTCGGACACTTCAACCTTAGCCTTTCGCGGTTTGGGCGCTAGCCCATCACTTCCTTTCCCATGTTCCTTTTCCCCTTCCCTTCCCTTCCCTTCCCCCTTGGAGTCATCCAAGATCGTTCCAAGATCATTCTTGGATTGTTCCAAGAATACGCTGGAACCCTTGATTTTACTAGCCTGCGGCTTGTCGATGCGCTGATGTTTGAGGAAATTTGTAACGCGGCCAACGGGTCGCTTCTGCGAGTCCTCCCCGATCTCAATCCAGCCCACGCGGGAAAGGTCTTGGATGCTTCTTGGAATGTTCTTGGAATCATCCAAGAATGGGAAAAGTGACCCACGAATGAGCGATGGATGCGCCATAAAATAGCCCTCATCA
>CAYRTN010000266.1:912-2383 GCA_964427235.1 uncultured Chthoniobacter sp.
GAGTAGGCGTGTGAACTCTGAACATTGGCAGAGTCCTTCGTGAAGCCAAAATTCAGGCTTGATTGTTCTTATTCTCATAATGCAAAAGGGCGCTCCCCACACAACCAACGGTCGAAAGCCGGGAGACACGGCAACGCTGGCAGGTGGGGAGCATTTGGTTTCTTTGCATAGTCTCTCGCCGTTTCGACGCGGCATCTGGCTACTCTGTCAAATCGGCAGGCGTTGCAATGGTTGCATTTTCCGGCTTCGGCAGCGCGCATTTGGTGCACGCTGCCTTGAGTCCAGTTCCTGCGTTGATGATGATTTTACCCATGCCGAGGCACTTGGGGCAGGTCTTGGTGGTGTTCATATCACCAAGGGATGTCGTCGGTTGAATCTTCCACGACCGCCACCGTTGCCACCTTGCGCGGTGCCGTCGCTGGCTTCATCGGCGCGCCTTGCGCCTCTGATGGGAAATAGAACGTCTTAGCATTGCCGAGAATAGGCAACTTCACGCCCTGCCCGCGTTCATCCTTCGTTGTTGGCTCCGCGACTCGGTGCGAATTGCCGTATTGGTCCTCACCGTCTCGGTTCTCGCTCATCTCAAGATTGAGGTAGAGCTTGCCGTTTTGATGCCTCTGGATGCGCGAAGCGTCGAGGTCGATTACGAGGCAATCTTTGCCCGTTTTGCTGGTGAGACGTTGCGCGCCTTGGATGGCTAGCGCGTTGATTGAGATGTTATATTTAGGCATTGTATTGGTTTGGTTGGTTAGTTGTGACTTATTCGCCGCCGCATTTACTACATGCGCGTGAAAGTTTGTTCGTTGGGATCATCAAGATTCTCCTGAGATTTTGGTTTTCGATGAGCGTTTCCATCAAAAGCTGCGAGAAGGTCGATCAGCCTCTCGTTGAGTTCGGTGATTTCACGTTCAGCTTCCTGTTTCGTGACATATTCAACACCGTGAATTGTGTCGTCTCGTGTTATTGTATTCATGGTTTTCCTTTCGTTTTGGCGATTACTAAATAAGCATTATCAAGTCCGCAGTCGCACGCTTGATTTGCTCTATTAAGTAACAAACACTCTTCAGCGTGACCGTGAGTGGAAAGAAGCTCTAAAGCCTCCAGAAGCTCTGCGTTCTCGCGCTCTAGGGTGCGGGCAAATTCCGCCTCCACCATGTCGCATAGTGCCTGATAATGGGCACAGTTATCCACTGATTCGTCTGTTCGTGGTGTTGGTGTCATTTCGTTTCCTCCCTTGCTGCGATCATGGCGTCAGCGTAAGCGTATGCGAATTTAGCCACATTAGCGGCTTCAAAAAATTCGGAACCCGGAGAAGACCATGATGATAGCAAACCTGCCATCGCTTTTCCTGCGAGCCAGACGCGGAGTGTCATGCCTTCGCGTCCTAAGACAATTTCGCCGTTTGGGTAAGGTCCGCTTGCGCCCTCTGGAAAAGCAGGCCCGCCGTTGTTTGTTTGTGGTGTTGTCATTT
>CAYRTN010000267.1:0-2376 GCA_964427235.1 uncultured Chthoniobacter sp.
CAGCGGCGGCCGCAGCCGTCATGCCGGTCCCCTTCACTCCGCCGACAGGCGCGGAGGGCTTCGGTGCGGACATCGATGAGGCCGCCGGAGCAGCCGTCGGCACGGGGGCCATGACCATCTGCGCCATACTGAAACTCGATGGCGCGGTCGCCGTGGTGGTGATGGCGTTGACGGCTGCGTTGTTCACCGGTGTGGGGGTGACGGTGACATCCTGTGTTTGAGGCATCTCCTGCTGGGTTTGCTGTGGTGGTGGAGCGGCCTCTTCGGTGCTACCTACGAAGCCTTCGCTGCCGCCCTCGAAATCCGGTGGTTCCTGCACGGCTTTGAAGAGGACTGTGGTCCCGAAAATCGCCACGAAAATCACGTGGATGAGAAACGAAATCGTAAAATCCCGCGAGTTGCGGAGCTTATCAATAAACTTAACCACAAAGTTGTTTTCCATAGGGCTACTTTTAATGCGATCTCATTTCACTTCCTCGACGGCTTCGACGGCGGGCATGTCCGTGTCGATTTTCGGGACCGGGCTGCATGAGATGATTTAGACGTTTGAATAGGACCAAAAATGGGGGGTTGCATAGTGTTCCGAAGACGACGAGTCCCTGCGAGACCCAGCGTTAGTGGATGATCTGGCTAGGTGAATAGTGTATGAAAGCGTTCCTGTCTTCAACTAAAAATAATCCTTTTTTCCGATGCTGAGACCTCGAGGTTTTGCGTTCCGTTGCGCTGGGGGTGAGTTGTTTATTATTTGGATTGGTGGCCATCCTGCGCAGCCCAGGCGATGCGGAATCCGATGGATGTGCCGCGCCCATTGGGGTCGTTCGCGTTGCGGGCTGAGGACATAAGTCCCGTGCCGCAGAAATCCCAAGCGCCGCCGCGCAAGGTGTGGTAGGTGCGCGAGGAGTTGTAGTTGTCCATCACCCATTCCCAGACGTTGCCGCTGAGATCGTAGATTCCGAGGTCGTTTGGCTGAAAGGCATCGACGGGCGAGGTGAATTCGAAATCATCTTTTTTGAGCGACTGGTGGTAGTTGCCAAAATCTTTGCGAGGTGGGTAGCCGGGCCCCCAAGGGTAGCCGGGCTTTTGCTTGCTTCGCTCGGCGGGTGTGTCTTCGCCTTCGTTGGGCAGGCCAATGGCGGCGCTCCACTCGAGGTCGCTAAGGAAGCGATAAAATTGGTCTTTCGGCATAATCCCTTCGTCGCGCTCCTTGGCGGTGAGCCAGAGGCAATAGTCGATCCCTTCGTGCCATGAGACATTGATAACCGGGTGTGTCAAGTCGGTGGGATTTTTCTGATCAGGGAAAGGAATGTTCTTCGCGGTGCAGTAGATTTGGTAGTCCTGCACCCGTACGGGATGCGTGCCGGCGAGAGTTTTGAAGCGCGGGATTGGAACAAACGAAAGCCCCACGGAGTTCACGTGAGGCTCATTGGCTCGCGCTTTGGGCATGGGCGAGGCTACGGCCTGGCCCATATCGGAACTGACTTGCGCAAACGCGGCGAGCAATCGTCGTCGATCGCCGATGCGGGCGATCCCGAGCTCGATCAGATCCTTGTCGGTGAGATATCCTAGAACAGCATCGTCCACACCTTCTCTGAAGAAGTTTTCAAGAAGGTTCTCGCGCCTTTCTGCTTTGAGAATGGCTTCAAGCTGTAATGTTATTTCAATAAACTCATCCCCCTACGACCATGAAAAAATTAAATATTCGAGCCTATTTGGGGGGTAGCACGAAACAATAGGCAAGAGGTTTTTTGTTATTTTTAGTTGAACATTTAGAATACAAAAAGCGGGTTTGATAGCAAGTCATAAAAGCTACCCCCCCCAATAAAAGAGTGCGATAGTGGTTTCAAATGAGCTTTAATTCCAAGAAGGCAAACTATCTATCCAATACGGCCTTGAGGAGCTCCTGCGCCGCACGTGCGCTAGCGCCTTCGGCTTGAAGCAAGGAGAGAATGTCTGACAACTCGGCGGATAATTTTTCCCGCGCCGTGGCGTCCTGCAAGAGTCTTAGCGTCTCCTCGGCGAGCGCGTTCGGGGTCGCGTCGTTTTGGATGAATTCGCGTACAATGTGCGGAGCGGGGAGAGCGGCTTGCCGTGGGTCAGTCGGCGGATGGATACGGTAATTATTGAGGATATTGATAATCCCGAGGGCATTCACGTCCACCAAACGCTTGCCAACTTCAAAAGTGAGCCAAGCGACTCGGTAAACAAGGGCATGAGGAAGACCAAAAAATGCGGCCTCGAGTGTGGCGGTCCCAGAACAGACAAGGCCCGCTGTGGCGCGTTGCATGAGGTCGTGGGCACTGCCGACACGGATGGTGATGGGAAAATCGCCCGCCATCGCCCGCATCGTGGCGGCCCGCGCCTCACTGGCCGCCGCCG
>CAYRTN010000268.1:0-2359 GCA_964427235.1 uncultured Chthoniobacter sp.
TAGCCAGATCCACCGCCGCGCGACAGGCCCGGATCGCATGCCTCTCATCAGGAATCGGCGCACCAAAGACAACGCGAATGCACTCGCCATTGCATTCATCAAGATAGCCGCCGGATTCCACCAAATAATCGGAAGCCGTTTTTAGATATAAATTCGTGATCGCTGTGTAATTTTCCGGCGTGAGAAGCTCCATTAATTCGGAGTGATTGTGCACCGACACCACCAGCACCGTCCCATTGATCACCTCGCCAGGGAAGTGAACCGGAACCGAGGAGGCCACCAGAGATCGGAAATCCTCCCGCGCCAGTCGCTGACCAAACAAGCGCTCAAGCGTCTGTTTTCTTGCCCCAGCTTGCGTTCTACCCCAAAGCAAACCCAATCCTAGACTGCATAAAGCAGCGAGCACCGGGGCTAGCGGAGATAGGAATTTGCCATACAAAGCCGAAACCAGCGACCAGGTAAAAACTAAAACACAGATCCCCACCGCAGGAACGATTTTTAGGAAAATACGCGAAATGTCGACCGAAGTCCAAGCCACCCCAAAGGCCAAGAGGACAGCAAAAAAAAGCGACATCGGCGGTGCGGCGACGGGAGATTTGAAGCCAATAGCCAAGCCCCAAAAGGAATCCAATACGGCAATGGTGCCGCTGAAAAACGCCAGAGCAGCGATGAAACTAGATAGGATACCGATACCAACACTTGCTTTGAAGTTACTCATTGTGAAAATTAAGCCAATTTAGCCCCCTCCTTACTACAAAGGATTAGCGGGGTTCACAATTGGAATTGCTCTCCCCATCCGAGAATTACCCGAACATTCCTCCCGTGATACCTAGCCAAAGAATGGCGCGCCCGGATGGGATCGAACCATCGACAGCCGGTTTAGAAGACCGGTAACCTTGCTTAATAATCAGCGACTTAAAAATTCATTCACGTAATATTCACAAATTATCTTGAAATAACTCTCCGCTTCAGCGATTCTCTGCAACCTATGGCACGACCTAAGAAACAGCCCCCTAAACTCAAAGAGTGGCCTAAAATCCGTAAGCGCTACCATTCGGACGGAGTAACCATCAAATCCTACATGGTGGACTCCGGCACCCGTATTGGCGGCAAGCGCATCCAAAAATGCCACCTGACCAAGGAAGCAGCAGAAGCCCACGCCGAAAGCATTCGCATTCTTTACAGCAATGCCGGCCAGTCTGGATTTAAGATAACCGACTCTAATCGTGAAGATGCCAAGGCCGCGATCGACAAGCTCACCAAAGCAGGCTTAGAGGGAACCCGACTTGAAGATGTCGTGGAGTTTTACATTCTACACAACCGCCCACCGTCTGGACAGATTACGCTTTCGAAACTTCTCGAAGAGTTCACCGAATGGAGCCGTGCCTTGGTTCGTGCGGTGACCCTGCGAGATACCGAGGCCCGTCTGAAACAATTTATTAATTCCGAGTCCGTTGGCGGAGAGACATTCCTGACCAAGCTAACGAAATCGCAGATAAAAGATTTTATCTACCGCAAAGACGTTGGCTGGCAACACCGGCGCAACGACTACGCCGCCCTCAACAAGTTTTTTGGATACGCCCTGCGGCCAGACCTATACGCAGGCCGGAAGACCCGACGAGATGCACCAGTCACGGGATACATTGCCGTCAATCCCCTCGCCGAGATTCAAAAACCATGCAAACCCGCAGATGACCACGACCGCGAACCCTCTATCTTGAGCCTCGACGAGGCTGCTGGATTACTTCGAACGGCATATGAATCCCGCCTATCCCCTGACAAAGGACTCGACCCAAGTAAAATTGGCATCCTTGGCGAGATGACCCTTGAGCTATTTTGCGGAGTGCGACCAGATAGCGAGATACCACACTTAAGATGGAGCGACATTAGAAATGGGATTCTGAGCATTCGCCGCTCCAAGACCACTGCCGGAAAACGCGATATCAAAATACCTGATATTGCACTCCAATGGCTAAAGCTTTGCCCAAGCCAGCAAGGGCCTATTCATGAACCGAAAAATTACCGCCGCCGGTGGGAGTGCTTCAAGGAACTCGCTGGAATAAAAACTTGGAAACAAGACATCCTTCGCCACACCGCTGCCAGCGTCCACTATGCCCTTGCTGGAGGCAATGCCGAAGACACTTGCAAATTCATCGGCCACGCTGATTCTACGGCGACATTCTTCCAGCATTACAGACACGTCATGGATGAAGACCTAGCAGCGCGGTTCAGAGCACTCACGCCAGAAGCGGTTCTGAATAGTCACGACAACATTGTGTCCATCACCGCCTCCGAGAAAACAACACCGGATAAAAAAGCGCCAAAGCGCGCAACGCCGCGAAAGGCGCAGGGATGATAG
>CAYRTN010000269.1:0-2356 GCA_964427235.1 uncultured Chthoniobacter sp.
CGCGTTGCAATTCCGCAGCGGCTATCAATCCGGCCATTCCGGCACCGATGACCAGCACGTCTGTGTTTCGTTCCGTGGAATCCATGAGATTTTTAATGGTCTTCGGAAATGGCAAGAGAAGCAATGCGGGGAATAAATTACCAGACGCTCTGGTAAGAGATTCTCTCGATTCACGAACAACTCATGTAGGCATCGGCTCAAAGATGCTCTATGGTAATATGTCTTGAATACCGCCCTGATACTTTTCTCCGCTATCTCATTTTTTGTGTATGGGTCCACTTGTTTTTTTTCACCCTACATGAAAAGGGAGTTCACCCGCTGGGGATTTGGAGCGCAGCGCGCACTGGTGGGGGGACTACAACTATGCGCCGTCGTCGGATTGCTGGCGGGCTTTGAACAACCGCTTCTCGGACGTGCCGCATCGTTCGGTCTCGCTCTGATGATGCTTGTCGCAGTTGGTGTCCGGATACGAATCAAGGACTCGATAATGCAGACAATTCCGGCACTACTTTATCTAGTTCTTCAGGTTTACCTCAGCCTAGCAGCGTTCTGATATCAGACTTTGCTAGAGCAGCGCGATAGCCACGCACACCGCAAGAACGGTGAGGGACGGCAGAGCTTTTTTAATCGGGTCTTTCACTTTCAGGTGCATCACGAAGGCACCAAGCATAAGTAACCCCATCCCCATGGCGGCCGGTTGGGTTATTGGTGGAAACCAGATGCCAGCAATGAGCGCGGTTGCTAGGCTGATCTTGAGAAATCCGATGACGCAGAAAAGCCAGAACGGAAGTCCGTAAACCGCAAATTCCTCACGCATGTTTTTTGCCCCACCACCGCGATAGGCGGTTGCCTTGCCCGATCGAAGTAACCAGACATTCAGAATTCCGAGGGCGACAATTAACTGCAAGATAATGCGAGGGATTTCCATAGTGTTAAAATTACCATGGGCTGGGTAATCGGTTTTCGCAAGAGAATCAGGTAACCCCCGGGGAATAAGTCGCGATTGAACGGGGTTCCTTTGAATGCGGGCAAATCGAGGCACAAATATTTGTTGCCGCATCCTAGGACGATTCGTATCTCCAATGTCTTATTTTTTGTATGTATTTCAAAGCCGATTATCGCCCCCTATCATCACCTTAATGACTCCTTCTGCCAGATCCCCGCATGCTTCAGGTGCAACGATGACCTGCGAGGATCATGTGCGACCTAGGAGAGATGCATTGATGTATCAGCAATGGCGAGACTTGCTTTTCCTTCACTGGGAGTATTCGGTTCAGGCCATTCAATCGACTTTGCCGGATGGTTTGTTTGTGGATACTTTTGAAGGCAGGGCTTACCTTGGCATTGTTCCATACTTCATGAGCAAAATCCGTCCGAGATTTCTACCTGCAGTGCGGGGAATCTCGGATTTTTTAGAAATGAACTTACGTACCTACGTCGTTGATCGGGCGGGTGTGCCTGGAGTGTGGTTCTACTCGCTCGATGCGAACCAATGGCTTGCGGTGAAAATTGCCCGACGTTTTTTTAATCTCCCCTACGAGCATGCAAGGATGAAATCCTCTCGAACTCCGGAAGGTCTCATCCAATTTGAATCCAAGCGCATTAGTCCTCAGGAAAACGATCTCGTGTGTGCCTTTGATTACGCCGCTGGTTCCGAATTGGCGAGGCCGTCGTACGGTTCACTGGAGTTCTTTCTCGTCGAACGTTACCGGCTTTATTCCAGTACGCCTGGTGGATTGCGCCGGGGTCAGGTTGCCCACGAGCCGTATCCATTGTGTCATGCGGAAGTAACGAGGTGGGATGAAAATCTGTTGCGGTTGGACGGGTTCGCGCCCACGGGACGAAGGCCTGATCACGTTGTCATGTCACGAGGGGTGGATGTTACCATTTATCCGCTCGAGCGTGTGAACCCCTAGTAGTCTGGAACCGAGGCTATGGAACTTCAGCAGAAACTCGAAATCCTCGCCGATGCGGCAAAGTATGATGCCTCGTGTGCGAGCAGCGGAGCCGCGCGCAAGGACTCACGAGGGGGCAAGGGGGTCGGCTCCACAGGGGGGGCGGGTATATGCCATTCTTATGCGCCCGATGGTCGCTGTATTTCGCTGCTGAAGGTGCTTCTCACGAATGCATGTCTCTACGACTGCCACTACTGCATCAATCGCCGCTCAAGCAATGTGCAGCGGGCCCGATTTACTCCCGATGAAGTCGTTCAGCTCACGCTCGATTTTTATAAGCGCAATTATATTGAAGGCCTTTTCCTTAGTAGCGGCATCATTCGCAGTGCGGACTACACGATGGAGCTGGTCATCGATGTCGCTCGGAAGTTGCGCGAGGAACATCATTTTCGCGGTTACAT
>CAYRTN010000270.1:0-2350 GCA_964427235.1 uncultured Chthoniobacter sp.
CGAGATTGACCTTCATGCCCAGTTTTTCGCAGAGCAGCGCCGAGTCATACACCGGGCGCATGCCGCCCAGCTTGATGGTTTTCAGGCTGCAGCCCTGCGCGGCCTTCATGTCGTGGTGCTGCTGCAGGTCATCCATGCTGTGCAGGCCTTCATCGACGCCGATCTTGACGCGGCTGGCGGCGGCGACACGCGCCATGCCGGCAACATCGTGACCCGCGACCGGCTGTTCAAAAAATTCAATGCGTGTGTCGGCGATGCCGCGAACGAAGCGGATGGCTTCGTCGGGCGTCCAGGCCTGGTTGGCGTCGGCGCAGATCAGCACCTTGTCGTCTTTGACTGTGGCGCAGATCGCGCGCGCACGTTCGGCATCGGCTTCCGGTGAGGCGACGCCGACCTTGATCTTGATCGCGACATAACCATCGGCCAGCCGTTTTTGCGTTTCGGCGATGTCGCCTTCGGTGCTGCCGGTGCCGATCAGGCGCAGCGCGGGTACGCGCAGGCGTTTGGCGCCGCCGAGCAGTTCGTACACCGGTTTGCCCTTGGCTTGTCCTAACGCGTCCCAAAGCGCCATTTCAATGGCGGCCTTGGCGCTGTTGTTGCCATAGAGATACTGGCCGGCGCGATGCATCGCGGCGCCGATGTCGTCGGCCGGAAGGCCTTCGAGTTTGTCGGCGAGGTAGCGGATCGCCGCGATCATGCTGCCCGGGGTTTCGCCGGTCATCGTCGGTGCCGAGGCTGCTTCGCCCCAGCCGATGATGCCGTCGCTGGTTTCGATGCGTGCGAGTACATTCTCGGCGTTGCGCACTTCTTCGAAGGACATCTTCACCGGCTTGATCATCGGCAGGCTGATGGCGATCGCCTGGATCCGCTTAATTTGCATAGTGGTGGTTCCGGTAAAAAAAGCGGCGCCGCAGCGCCGCTTTTAGATCAATAAAAACAAATAATTACGTACTTTTAAATCTTGCCGATTTTCTGTACGGCCTTGGCCATACGTTTGTAGTCGGCGTCGAAGAAGGCCTTGAACTCGTTGACGTCACGGTAATCCGGGATTACCTGAACGTTTTTCAGTGCTTCAACGAAGGTCGGATCATGCGCGGCCTTGCGTACCAGTTCGCGCAACTGGTTGAGTGTCGCATCCGGCAGACCGGCGGTGGTGAACAGACCGACCCACAGATAGGCTTCAACATCGATGCCCTGTTCCTGGAAGGTTGGCGTGTCCGGGAAGGACGGATGACGTTTCGCGCCGGTATTGCCGATCGGCTTGAGTTTGCCGGAGACAACATGCGGATGAATGGCCGCGGCACCGCTGGCGGTAGCGTCGACGTGACCGCCCAATGCCTGGGTGATGGCCGGGCCGCCGCCGGTGGTGGGCACGTGGCGCATCTTGATGCCGACGGTGTCGATGAACATCTCAAACGGCACATGGGTGATGCCGTAGGGACCTGACGACGAGAAGGTGTAAACCCCGGTTTTCTTTTTCAGCAATGCAGCGAATTCCTTGGCGGTTTTCACCGGTACCGAGGGGTGGGTCACCATGATCAGCGGATCGGCGCTCATCAGTGCGACCGGCTGGATCTGCGCCAGCGAGTACGGCGACTTGATGCCGTAGAGCTTGTCTTTCTCGATGACCAGATAGATGTTCGGCGTGGTTACCAGCAGCGTGTGACCGTCAGCCGGCTGGTTGGCGACAAACGCGGTACCGACGGCAGCAGTGCCGCCGGAGCGGTTGACCACCGGCGCCGGCTGTTTGGTCAGGCGTTCGATGATTGCCGACAAGGGCTGGGCGTGGATCTGGTTCATGCCGCCCGGCGGATTCGGTACGACAATGGTCATCGCCTTGTTCGGAAAACCTTGTGCGGCAGCGGTCGAAGCCGCGCCGGCACAGGCAATGGCCAGCAGCATACGTTTCATCAGGTACCCCTCCAGTGTGATTTTTGCGGCTGCATGAGTTGCGGCCGACGGTATTGATTTTCTAGTGAATCTCGCGCGAAAAACGTTAAACCGTACGCTACACGCTGTCAACCGGATTCGGATCCATGCCGGCAGTTGGCAACGCGAGTCAAACTCGTTAGCCTACGCGCTGAGTTGGCAAAGACCAGCACTGCGCATCCGTAACCTTCCCCGGAAACTTCCCGCACAATGACCAAAAAAATCCACACGGTCCTGATCTATGGCTATGGTGTCATGGGGCAGGGCGTGGCCCGCACTTTTGCCCGGGCCGGCTTTGACACCATCATCCGCAGCAGTCGTGCTGCCGAACTGAAGGATCTTCCAGCTGGCGTGCGCGCCGTTGCCAAACTGCCGGCAACGCCTCCCGATCTGGTGCTGGAACTGGTGCCGGAAGAGGTGA
>CAYRTN010000271.1:0-2336 GCA_964427235.1 uncultured Chthoniobacter sp.
GGCGAGTGATATTTTTTTCATAGTTTTAGGTTTGGTGGGTAGTTGGTTTTTGTCGCTATTTGCCTGCAGAAGCTAGCGTGTTTTCAATCTTGGTGACTTCACCTTTGGTGATGAATTACACATCGAGCCAAGGTGGAGGATTGCCGCACTCGCCGTCGATCCAGAATTCCGAAAAACCTTTGTCGTAGGCATAATCTTGCAGCACGACGAGAGCGCTCTGGGCGGTATCGGCAGCTGTGGTTGGCTGGCAGGAGGCGAAAAGGCCGAACCCCGTGGCGAGGAGGAGAAGTGTGCGAGGAGTCATCAGATTTCAGTTAGTTTTGGTGGAGGGATACTTTTATGGCTTGCTGGGGGTTTCCCACTTGATGTCAGCGAAGAACATCTTGGTGATGTCCGAGCCATTTTTGGGCTTCAGCGCGATGGATTTCACGAGGTCGAATCTTGTGAGCGTATCCGGACCGGTTCCACCCAAGAGGAATTGCTCCGGGCGGATCAAGAGGGTCTGCCAATCATTCGACGCCGTAATCTCGATCTCACTCGAGAAGTTGTCGTTGACCGACATGATGACCGTTTGCGGTTGGGTGCAGTAGAAGCGGAATTCCATCACGGAGTTTTCAGCGGCCTTCCGCTGGGGTTCGTCGAATTGCCGACAGATCGTGCCGGAGTTGTTGTTCAAGGGACGGAGGCCCTTGATGCCACCCACGCCTTCAACCGGGGCGACTTCGCTCCATGAGTCGCTGCCATCCGGCGAATCGACGCGCGTGGCGACCGCCTTGCCCAGTTTCGAAGGAATTGCCGCCGTGAAATCCGAGGAGAGCACGATGTCGCCTTGGTAGCGGATGTTTGCGAAGGAAAAGACATAGTCCTCGATATTCTTGACCGGCAACTTGGCCACCCAAGTGTCGCCTTGTTTTTCAGCTTTGGCATCGATCCAGAATCGGGCGATGTTGTTGGGTTCCTTGAGGGCATAGTAGACAGACACACTTTCGACCCGATCCACCGAGGCTGGCTTCACAACGATTTCGGGAACTCCTGCGGCATCCAGCTTGATCTCGGAAGCTGGTCTCGCGGGCCAGGCAATGTCTTTGCCAAGGACGTATTTTTCCAGCCAGAGCTTGCAGTCTTTGCCAAGTTTGCTGGTGTCGTGGGCCGCGCGGGCTTGATGAGCGAAGCTCCAAGGCACATCGGACTGGAACTTTTTGAAGTTTTGCTCCCCGCGCTCGTGCCCGCCGTGGTGGTCGTTCGAGCCATTCAACCACAACGTCGCTGCCTTGATATAGGGTGCGTGGGCCTCGGGCGTGATGGCCGAGAGGACGAGTTCCTCGCCAGAGGTCTTCGGAGGTTCAACGTAGGGCACTTTATACATGTGAACGCCTCTATCGCGATAATAGTCGAGCCAACCACAGCCGAAGAAGGCCACGACCGCTTTGACGCGTGGATCCATTGCCAAGTTCCAAATGATAGTTCCTCCAAAGGAGTAACCCTTCGCGCCGATGCGGGTTTTATCGACCTCTTTCTGGGTAAGCAGATAGCTGAGGACGCGGCGCTCCATCGCATACCAGAGATACAAAGTCGTCTGCTTGGGATCGGTGACCTGCTGGCCATCGGGCAGCTTCGAATAGATGCCGGGTAATGGCATATTGCCGTGTTTGAGCGCCTCAGGATACTTCGTGTATTGGGGGCGATCATCCTTTTTGCCGCAATAGTCGTGAGCCATCACCGCCCAGCCATCGTTGATGAAATCCGGGTCCAACCGCGTGGGCGCAAACCAGCCGTGGACATTCATAAGTCCGGGCGCATTGGTGGATCCTGCTTTCACGCCATACTTGCAAAAGACGCGGATCTCCTCGCCGTTCACATAGGCGCTAATGTAGGAGTCCTTATAGTAAACTCCGTCTTTAGTTTCCTCGCTGATGATCTCTTCTTTAAAATCTCCTGCATCGGGATTGTAATCTTTCCAAACCTCCGGCGGCGTCGGTAACGCGGGTTTGTCTTGCGCTTGAACGCTAGGCGCGAGAATGGCGGATACGGCGAGAATCAGGATCGGGAATTTTTTCAAAGGACGGAATTTCATTGGGGTAAAGCGGACTATTGGGCGGCGACGGCTTGGGAAGCAAAGACGAAAACAGGCCAACCGTTTTTGTCTTTCAGATTAGCCAAGGACACATCACGCCATCCCATGCGAACGAATTTCGGCTCGGGAACGGCTTGGGCACTCACTTCCACGGTATCGCCGACGATCGCTGCCTCCGCCGCGACAAAATTTGTTCCGTCCGCAGACAGCTCGAACCACGATGGCGCCTTGCCGTCATAGGTCACCAAGCCTTGGTCGATAT
>CAYRTN010000272.1:0-2334 GCA_964427235.1 uncultured Chthoniobacter sp.
GACCGTTGCACGTTCGCTGGGGTGGGGAAGACCCGTGAGGAAATCGCCTATGCCCTCCGCGAGGGGGTTTATTCTTTCAATGTCGAAAGCGAAGGCGAACTGGAACGTATCAATGAGGTTGCCGGCGAACTTGGGCTCAAGGCGCCCGTGGCCATTCGAGTGAATCCCGATGTGGATGCAAAAACGCACAAGTTTATCTCGACCGGGAAAAGTAAAAATAAATTTGGTATCGGCATCGATCGAGCCCTGGAAGTTTACAAGGTGGCCGCCGCGCTCCCGCACCTCAAAATCCGCGGAGTTCAGACTCATATTGGCTCGCAGATTCTCGAGTCCGGTCCCTTTGCCGAGGCGGCTGCCAAGCTCGCTTCGCTCGTGACCGAACTGAAGGCCTGCTACGACATTGAGTTTTTCGATTTCGGCGGCGGCATTGGCATCGTTTACGATGAAGCCCTCGGAAGTGGATCTCCCGATTGGTGGAGCCATGGCGACCAAGCCCGTCGCATGACCCCAGAGGACTACGCCGCAGCGATCATACCCGCGCTGAAGCCACTCGGACTACGGATTCTCTTTGAGCCCGGACGTTTCCTCGTTGGCAATGCTGGCGCCCTGCTTTCGACCGTTCAATATGTGAAGCAGACGCCCGCCAAAACCTTCACCATCGTCGATGCGGCCATGAATGATCTCATTCGCCCCGCCCTTTACGAGGGGTGGCATGAAATCGTCCCGCTTCAGCAGGCACAGGAACAACCGATCACGATGGATGTCGTTGGGCCAGTCTGCGAAAGCGGGGACTTTTTTGCGCAGGATCGAGGCATCCCTCCGCTGGCTCCCGGGGAACGAATCGCAATTCTGAGTTCCGGAGCCTACGGGTTCGTGATGTCCTCGAATTACAACTCGCGTCCGCTTTTGCCCGAGATCTTGGTCGATGGAGATAAAGTTCACCTCGCCCGTTCTCGCCAAACGATGGATGACCTTATACGCGGCGAGGCGCTGCCTTGATACGGTTGGTCGATTTTACTGTGCCTGCATGCCAATGATGCGGCCTGAGTAACCAGTCATCTCAAGATACCCTTTGCCTTTGACTGGCTGGCCGTCGCGTGTGCCCTCTGCGCTCACCGAGCCCTCCCAGTAGGAAAAGGGTTGGGCTGTTAACTCCTGATCTTGGAAACGGGCGCGCACGGTCAGATTTAGTTTCCGACTTGGAATCGAGATTTTCCAAGCCACGGGATACCGAGCCTTCGTATGGGGACTCGTCCACCAATCGACCGGCACCAAGTCAAAATCGGCGAGGCGGATTTTTTGACTTTCACCCGATTGCGAAACAAAAGTTCCTGAAGAATACGGATCGCGCCCACCCTCCTTAGTGCGGATTTGAAATAGCATGAGGTCGCTGCCATCTTCGAGCTGGAGGCTGAACCAATCCCATCCTGTTTGATTGGCAGCAAGTTGATTGGTGGCCCATTCGTGGTCGAACCAAGTCTTCCCCGTTAGCATATGCTTCCGGCCATCGATTTCGATGGAGCCCTTCGTTTCCATGCGGGTGAGCGAGTAGTAGTGCGAGGCGCGGCCAGCGCCTTCCGACTTCTGGCTGATTCCGTTGCTGCCATGGATTACAGGGGCTCGTGGAGATTCCAAAAGTAAATCCAACGTGACTCCGATATCCGCTGCCCTCAACCGAAAGGAATGATCGCCCGTTCGCTCACAAGACCAGTTCTCAATCCAAGCCAAACGATCTCCGTCATCGAATCCGGCTTCACCATAGGCTCCACGGGAGAGTTTTTGAAAATGGCGGAATTTTTTTGAAGATATATCCGAAATCGCGAAGTGAGCGAATTTCATATCCCGCTGAATGAAGCGCGACTTCGGAATCATGGTGTCCGGTTCGATGATGCCTTGGCGAAAAAAGGTGAGTTGGTATCCGAACTCAAGGCCCTCCTGCGTGCGAACGTTGCCGGTGAAATACCACCACTCCGTCTTGAAACCCGAGTGACTCCCGTGATCTTTCGGGAATTCGTAATTCCAGCCAGGCAAGGCTGCCTTCCATTCCGCGTGAGCCATTGATGCGCATGCCAAAAGGATGAGCAAAAAATACCTCCCCGCAAAAAAGAAGGTGCTGATCGAATTCCTATAAAGCGTAGCCGCCTTCGGAGTGGGAATTCTTTTGCGACGCGTCAAAATCGAGTCTGGAGCGGTTATATTGGGGCGTTGTCCCAGTTGGGCCAATTTTTTAGCTCGGACAAAGCACGAGCGCGGTGGCTGAGTGTGTTTTTGATGTCTGAACCGAGTTGGGCGAAGGTTTCGCAGTAGCCTTCAGGTATAAAAAGGGAATCGTAA
>CAYRTN010000273.1:0-2334 GCA_964427235.1 uncultured Chthoniobacter sp.
TTCTCACCAGCCAATTGTGGAGCCGCGCGCCAGAGGGAAACTAGGCGAGTCGAGAGCGCATGAGGATCCGTTTGCGGGATTGACCCCGAATTCAGCGGAATTCACCACAACCGACCAAAGGGAGATAGATTGCCGGAGGCAACTCCGAAGGCGTGAACGAAGTGAATCAAAGGACACAGAGAGCGCCATTTTCATCTGATCCCTATTTGCAGAAGCATAAACCCGAATAACAAACAGCCCCTCTACACTTTTTTGAGGAAAGATTAGTTTTAGGATGCAACTCATCAAAACTTCGTGTCAATTTTTGAAGCGCTTGTTTAACTCACACCATTTATGAAAAGCTCCGTCGCCCTCTTCGCGGCATTACTCCTCACTTTGGCTGCCTCGTACGCCGCTCCATTCAAGGTTGCTGCGGTCGAATTCAACCCCGAATTTTTTGAGTTCGAGCAAAATATCCCGCGCATCGTCGCTATCGTGGAGGAGGCAGCGAAGGCTGGCGCGAAAATCATCGTGCTGCCCGAAACCGCTACCTCGGGCTACATTTACAAGGATCGCAAACAATTCGATCCCTACCTCGACACGGTTCCGGGAAAAACCACCGACGCCCTCGCTAAAGTCACTGCCAAGCACGGCGTCTATGTCACCATCGGCATAGCGGAGATCGATCGCGCCACCGGCCTTGCCTACAACACTGGCGCACTTGTCGGCCCCAAGGGCTACATCGGCAAATATCGCAAGGTCGGACTCAATCCCGACGACCAACTCTGGTTCACGCCTGGCAACTTGGGCTACCCCGTCTTCGACACTGCCTACGGCAAACTCGCGATGGAGATTTGCTACGACGACACCTACTGGGAAATCGCCCGTACTGCTGCAGTGAAAGGTGCGCAAATCCTCTGTTACATGTCCAGCTCCGACCGCGCACTCAAGCGCGAACCGAGTGCTTGGGCGAACCACTCGACCATCTCCGCCGTGCAGGAAATTAACGCCTGGAACGGCGTCGCCCTCATCGCTACGGACCGCAATAACAGCGAGTCTAACCCCACTACCGGCCTCACGGTTTACTACGGCGGAATCGCCTCGATCTGGTCGCCCCTCGGCAAAAAAATCGCCCAAGCTCCGCCCTCGAAACCCGATGTGTCGCCCTCGCAGCCGCCGTTCATTCTCTACGGCGAAATCGATCCCGCCGAATTCGTGAACCCCGTCAAAGCCTCCTTTGCCGAGCGCCGCCCCGAGCTCTACGGCGACCTTGCATTCTACCGAGCGCCCTACGATCCCGTCGCGTCCACCACGCGCCACGAGGTCTCTGCACTCGCGGTCCAATACACGCCCACCTCCGGCGATCGCGACGCAAACACCGCCAAAATCTCTGAAATGGTTTCCAAGTCGAATTGGAAAAAACCGGGACGCCTCATCGTGCTGCCGGAGTATTCCTTCACCGGCGTTCCCGCCAGCGCAGAAGCCGCGAAGTTCCTTGCGGAGCCGCTCGACGGCCCCACCGCACAAAGCCTCTCCACCATCGCCAACCAAAACGCCGCCCATGTCGTCGGCAGCTTCATCGAGCAGGCGGATGGAAAATTGTTCGTCACCGCGATGCTCGTCGGACCTGATGGAAAAACCCTCGGCACCTATCGCAAAACCCACCTTGAGGATTCCGAGCGCGACTGGGCCACGGCCGGCAACAAACTCACGGTGTTCGACACCGCCATCGGCCGCATCGGCCTGCTGCTCGGCGGCGATGTCCGTTTTCCCGAGGCCTCCGGAGTTTTGAGTGTCAAGCGTGCCGACATCATCGCGATCCCGAGCGCCTGGAGCGGCCAATACGGTTCGCAACTCCAAATCTCCCCCGCGCTTTTCGCGGAACGCTACCCGGAGAACACCATGGCTCTCTGGTATGCCATCGCCAAAACCGCTCAAGCCCATACGCTCGTTGCCAATTTCGTCGGAAACGGATTCCTTGGGTCCAGCGGCCATTTCACGCTCAATCCCGTCGACGCCAACGACCCGCCCATCACCGCTTCCACCGACAAGGAGGAGGTGCTCGCGGTGGATTTCACCACGCTCGCCGAGCCGCAGTGGTGGATGAGCCAGCAGAATCTCATCACCGGCCGCCGCGTCGATCTCCTCGCGCCTCTAACCTTCTCGCTCCAGTCTGAGGTTTTCCAAAAATGGAAATCCTCGCCCGGCTTCGATCTTTCGACCTGGGAACCCTTTCGGCAATAAGGGCTACTGCCCATAGACAAAACGCCTTCGCAGCGTGATCCCGACACATTTCTACTTATTTGGACTTGGCCGAGAAAATAGCTTTGCGCTCACTCCTTTGCCTGACACGGT
>CAYRTN010000274.1:0-2326 GCA_964427235.1 uncultured Chthoniobacter sp.
GCTCCAAAATGAAAATCCAACGCGCTCTGATCTCGGTGTCCGATAAGACCGGCATAGTGGAATTTGCCACGCAACTAGCCGCATACGGCGTCGAAATCCTCTCCACAGGCGGAACGGCCAAGGCTCTCCAAGCAGCCGGCATTCCCACCGTGGAAGTCTCGAACTTCACTGGGTCCCCCGAAATCCTTGAGGGTAGAGTGAAAACCCTCCACCCCAAAATCCATGGCGGGTTGCTCTATCTGAGGGGGAATCACGAGCATGAGGAGCAGGCAAAAGCCCACGGCATCCGCCCGATTGATTTGGTCGTTGTGAATCTCTATCCATTTGAAGCGACGATTGCGAAGGAGGACGTGACTTTGCCCGAGGCCATTGAGCAGATCGATATTGGCGGCCCTTCGATGATCCGAAGCGCTTCAAAAAACTACCAGTCCGTGTGCGTTGTCACCGATCCGTCGGATTACCCTGCCGTATTGGAGGACATGAAAGAGGAGTTGGGCGGTACTACGCGGACCCTTCGCGAGAGACTCGCGATCAAGGCTTTCGCGACCACTTCGGCCTATGATTCAGCTATCTCTTCATTCCTAAATCGGGAGCAGGAGACTTGCAGTCGCTTTCGCTTGGAGTTGCCGTTGGAAATGCGACTTCGTTACGGCGAGAATCCCCACCAACAAGCCGAACTCTATGGAGATTTTGAATCCTATTTTGAAAAGCTTCACGGCAAGGAGCTATCCTATAACAATATTCTCGATATCAATGCCGCCGGAAATCTCATGGCGGAATTCAGCAAGCCCACGGTCGCTATCCTCAAGCACACAAACCCTTGCGGTGTTGGGAGCGATCCGGACCTTCGTGAAGCTTGGGAAAAGGCGTTCGCCACGGACAAGCAAGCCCCCTTTGGCGGCATCATCATCTGCAACCGCCCTGTTACGCTTGCGCTCGCCAAGGCCATTTGCGAGATTTTCAGCGAGGTCATTATTGCACCGGAATTTGATTCCGAGGCGCGCTCGCTTCTTCAGAAAAAGAAAAACCTCCGGCTCATGCGGACACTCAAGTCGCTTCCGCAATCCGGTCGCGATATTCGCAGTGTGATTGGCGGCCTGCTCGTTCAGGATTCCGATAGCTCCGACATGCCTGAGCTGGAGCACAACGTCGTCACGGCACGGCCGCCCACGAAGGCCGAGATCGAGGCCATGGAATTCGGATGGAAAGTGGTGAAGCACGTTAAATCGAATGCCATCGTCTATGCTGGCACCGACCGCACGCTTGGTATCGGCGCCGGGCAGATGTCCCGCGTGGATTCTTCGCGCATCGCTGTCTGGAAGGCCCAAGAGGCGGGACTCTCTCTCAAAGGCAGCGTCGTTTGCAGTGATGCGTTTTTCCCGTTTCCCGACGGACTCATCGCCGCAGCGGAAGCAGGTGCCACGGCCGCGATTCAGCCGGGTGGATCGGTGCGCGATCCCGAGGTCATCCAAGCCGCGAATGAGAAAGGGGTGGCGATGGTCTTCACGGGCAGGCGTCACTTTCGCCACTAACCGAATTTTGGAGAACGCGCCAAGACTCGAAGCTAGCCCGCTGGCCGTTGTCACATGCGGGCCGGCATTCGAATCCATTGATGGCGTGCGTCGCCTTACAAATTTCGCGACTGGCGAGATTGGCGCGATACTCAGTGCCGCGCTCCAAGAACGCGGCTACGATGTGATTTGCTTTCGAGGTGAGGGGAGTACTGCTGCGGCGCCCAAGGGTGTAGAGATGCAGAGTTTCTCTACGAATGATTCTTTGGCTCAGGCATTGCAGGCTCTCCCACGCCAACCGAATTTGATCCTTCATGCCGCTGCCCTTTGTGATTTCAAGGTCGCTTCTGTGGAGGGGGCGGACTTGAGGGAAAAAATCTCCAGCCGCAAGGGCGGGATCACGATCCACCTTCAACCGGCTCCTAAAATTCTTCCTGAGTTGCGTGAGTGGTTCCCGCAAGCCCTCATCGTGGGTTGGAAATACGAACTCGATGGCCAGAGGGCGGATGCCATCGAGAGTGGCGCCAGACAGCTCCGAGAAACCGGCTCGGACGTCTGTGTTCTGAATGGAAAGGCCTACGGCGAAGGGTTTGGGATTCTTTTTCGAGATTTATCCCTGCGTCACTGCTCGGATAAAAAAACCTTGGCTCTGGCGTTGATCGAAATCTTCGCCAAAAACTAAACGCCTCAGAGGCGCGGTTACGCGAACCTTGCCAGATCGGGATCGGGGGCTTTCTCAGGAACGCGGAGCACATTCGGAATCTCCAGCGTCTTGTAGTAATCCGCGGCAAGGCGGCTTACAAAAGGAGAGAGAT
>CAYRTN010000275.1:0-2311 GCA_964427235.1 uncultured Chthoniobacter sp.
CTCGCCGGCCGTGCCGTGCTTCTCGATAAGGATTACAAAATCCTAAGCATCCTCGGCGACAACCCCGTCGAAGCCCAGCGCGCTAATTTCGGCGTTCCTCCGCAGGACTGGAAAGAAGGCGTCTTCACCGCCCCCCACGGCTGCGCTATCGATTACAAAGGCGACCTCTACATCCAAGACTGGAACCAGTGGGGTCGCATCACCAAACTGGTTAAATCAGCGTCGGCGAAATAGCCGTGGCCTTGGACTCACTGTGCTCAGTCCTTCGGGGTTGACTTCGGCAATATATCTCCATTTGGTCAAGTGTTGTTAGCTCCGTTGGATTCGGAGTAACACCGCATGAAGAACCTTTCCATTGTCACTTTGGTTGCCGCCTGCCTGCTCTTGGAGTTGATTTCTGCAGGCGCTTGCCCTTCCTCCTCTCCCGATGGCATTGGGAAGTTCCACATGGGGCGGGAAATTGCGAAGGTCATGGGCCACGAGGGGATCGATTGGCTCGAACGCGACAGTCGGGAGGATGAGGAAGCCTCGAGTCGCGCCGATATCGCTCTCGGTTTGAAGCCGGATGATGTCGTCGCGGATATTGGGGCCGGTTCGGGCTTCCACACATTTCGGATTGCGCCGATGGTTCCCAAGGGCCGCGTGGTCGCGGTCGATATCCAACCTGAGATGCTCACCTGTCTCGAGACCCGCGCGAAAGAACTCGGCCACCCCAATGTAGAACCTCATCTTGGCGCCGTAGACGGGGTTCGTCTTCCCTCCGACTCGATCGACTTGGCCTTAATGGTCGATGCCTACCATGAATTTTCGCATCCTGCCGAAATGCTGCAATCCCTGATGCAGGCATTGCGCCCTGGCGGGAGAGTCGTTCTCTTGGAATACCGCGCCGAGGATCCCCAAGTGCCGATCAAACCGCTCCATAAAATGAGCGAAGCCCAAATCCGCAAAGAACTTGAAGCCGCCGGCTTTATTTGGAAAACGACGCACGCATTTCTTCCCTGGCAACACATGGTCGTTTTTGAAAAACCCAAGCGTTAAAAAATGGCACAAAAAAACGCGGCCTTAAGCCGCGTTTTTTGAAGTTTAAGATTTGTAAAGCTTAGATTGAAATGACCAATTTGGATTCGCCTTTTTCGCCGTCTTTTTTGCCGTCCTTTTTGCAATCGTCCTTCTTGTCACAGTTGCCGCAATGAGCAAATGAAGCCATGGCGGTAACGAGGGTCAATACAGCTGCGTAAACGAGGGATTTTTTCATAGGCTTTTAGCGATCTCCGATTGCCGATACGGCGTCAATCCCGAATTTTGACATTTTGGTGAATGGGCGATGTTCAACCATGATTGTGTGATGGCCTATCAAGGGGAAACCAGATTTTATACGGTCTGTTGAAATGATTGCATCACAGAACATCGGGTTGTTTGGCGGAAGCTTCGATCCTATCCACCATGGACATCTCATTATGGCGCGGGATGCGATGGAGAAACTCGGCCTGGAGCGGGTTATTTTCATTCCCGCAAATATATCCCCCCACAAGCTGGACCGTCCTCCGGTTTCGGCGGCTGTACGTTGTGAGATGGTGGAGGTAGCTATCGAGGGTGAGACAGGTTTTTTCTGTGATCGATGCGAAGCGGAAAGGTCGGGGCCGTCTTTCGCGGTGGATACCGTGCGACTCATGGTGGCGCGATTTCCTGGAGCGAGGTTTTTTTATTTTATCGGTGAGGACAATGTGGCGGATCTGGGAACTTGGAAGGAAATCGATGTTCTGCGCGGGTTGGTGAGCTTCGTGGTGCTGGCTCGGGACGGCTTTTCCAGCGAGAGCGGGTTCCCTGTGATCTCGCGAAATGTGGATATTTCCTCGACGAATATCAGGAATCGCATTGCCGATGGGCTCTCTGTGCGGTATTTGGTGCCTGACTCCACATGCAAAATCATCCAACAATATCGACTCTACCGGCATGAATGATCCGGAAAATATAGCCCGCACGTGTGCGGCAGCGGCGGCTGACAAGAAGGCGGGGGATATCGTATTGCTCGATATGCGGGACATTTCGGGGTTCACCGATTTCTTTTTGATCTGCTCTGGGTCTTCCGAGCCGCAGTTGAAGGCGATCGCGTCTTCGATGCGTGAAAGGGTGAAGGAGATTCACCAGACGAGGCCGCTTTCCGAAGACGGCTATCCTGGCAGTCAGTGGGTCGTGATCGATTTTGGCTCGGTGATTTGCCACATCTTTTTGGAGTCCCGCCGGGAATTTTACGATCTCGAAGGTCTCTGGAGCGACGCCAAGCGCGTGAACGTGGAGGGGTAACATGGAT
>CAYRTN010000276.1:0-2308 GCA_964427235.1 uncultured Chthoniobacter sp.
AACTTGCGCGATATAAACCTTGTTGGCTTTGCAGATTTCCCAAGCTTCTTGGAAATTTCCAGATTGAATGCTGGATGTGAGTGAATCTAGGAGGGCTTTCGGAGCCAGAGCTTCCATACGAAGCGTCATGAAAAGCTGGATGATAAAGGTAATCATCACCATCGACGTACCTAAAATACAAAGCCAGATCATCACGATCAGCGGACCGCCATGGAGAATCGTTTGAATGATATTCATCTCCTCTGGCGGCTTGTCGGAGGCCATAGCGAGAGGGCTTGCTAAAACGAGAAGCAAGATCGGAAGGAGACGTTGGAGGGTGGGCTTGAGTTTGGGCATAGGTTTTTTCTAATGGATCAGAACGTCAAGGGACGATGACTTTTTCTTCGTTTAGGACTTTGGCTCGCTCTGTGGCTTGGGCTGTAGCTGCGTTATCTTTATTGAAAATGGTCGTTACGAGAAGGTAATTTTCAAGAGCCTCTGGCTTTTGCCCAGATTGTTCGAGCACATTCCCCATGAGAAGCAAAGCCTGACTATAGGTGACAGCTTCCGATCCTTTCGGGAGTTTGGCCGCCTTCGCTGCCTTCACTAGCGGCTCCAATCGAACCTTTGCTCCGATAAAATCTTTCTTGGAAAGAGAGAGGCGAGCAAGGAGAAGCTGAGAAGAAGAACCTGACTCAGGGTAGAGTTTTTGAAACTCGGCTAGGGCCGCCTCCGCCTCGGTCGGCTTATTGATAGCAAGGTAAACCTCAGGGAGGATCGAGCACGCACGCTCAGCCCAAGGGGTCGGAAGACCTTTGAATGTTTGCACCACAGGAATGAGCTTGGTGATGGTTGCAGCGGCATCGCCCTTGCTCCATGCGGCAACCGCTGCAGTGAAATCAGCTGGCGGCGCCATTGTCACCGATTTCACATTCGCGAGTGGCACGGCCGTTTCTACAGGTCCGATTTTGATACGAACGGCGTTGGCTCTAACGCCGGTGATTGCTCCGCTGAAAGACTTCCCGTCCTTTTGAACAAGGGCGTCCTGCGCGTACACAGAGGCAAAAGAACAAGCGGCCATCGACACTACAAACGCTAATAAACGTGGGGGGCTTGCTTTCATTACGTAAACTCACTAAAACTTTTTTCCCGCTTAATCAATATTTTTGTCATTTTTTATGATCCACATCTTTCGAAAAAACCAACGCGTCCTCATGCTCCTTATCTCGGCGCTTACCATCGTCGCGTTTATATTTTTGTATAATACTCGGCAACTCGACGATCTCTCGAATGTCCGGAACCCTGTGATTTACGGGAAGGCCCTCACTCAGGTCGCCATCGACCGCCATGTAAAAAACTACCAACTCACGATGTCGCTAGGTCAGTATGACCTTCTTCGTAAGCTAGGCGGAATGGCCCAAGAGCGCGAGGCGGCCCTCTCGGAATTTGTCTGGAATCTCATCGTTCTTCAGCATCAGTCGCGTGAACTCGGCATCGAACCGACAGACGACCAAGTGGCTGACCGCATCAAAAACCTCCCTCTCTTCAAATCCGAAAACCAATTTGACCCTCGCAAATACTCGACCTTTGTCAGCGAGCAATTAACCCCGCGTGGATTTACAGAGCGTCAACTCGAGGAAGTGATGCGCGACGCGATTCGACTCGAAAGCTTGAGCGCGATCGTCGAGGCGCCAGCCGCCATGTCTGAGGAGGAACTCAAAGCCACAGTGAGGATCTTCCAACCCGTAACGGCCGAGGTGATCAAGTTCAACAAAGATGCCAAGTCCGACAGCGTCCCCGTCGCCCAAGAGGAAATTGCATCGATCTTCGAGAACAACAAAGCCGCGCTGAATACGACAGAAACCCGCGCCATCAACTATGTCGCTTTCGAGTTACCCGAAGATTCCAAGCTGGAGGGTAAAGAAAAAACCGAAGCCCTCCAAAAGCTCGCCAACGCTGCCAGCGTCGTCACTGATACGATCGCTCAAGGATCCGTCTCTCTCGAAACCGCAGCCAAAAATGCGGGCCTCAAAATCACGAAGCTCGCGGCCTTTGATCGGTCCGGCTCCCAACCAAAAAACGGCGACCCGAAATCGACTTTGATCGCTCAATCCCTAGCCCCTGCCGCCTTCCTTCTGGCGAGCCCAGGCAAGTCGAGCGATGTGGTTCAAGCTGGGGATGCGTTTTATATTTTTGAGATCACGGAAGTGAACCCCGCCCGCCCACTCACTCTGGACGAGGCCAAGCCTGAGATCGAAGCCCGTCTTCGCTCGCAAAAATCCGATCAACTTTTCATGCAGTCCACGACCGCCGCATTGAACTCGATCCG
>CAYRTN010000277.1:0-2295 GCA_964427235.1 uncultured Chthoniobacter sp.
CCGGACTCATCATGAGCGTCGAAAAAAAGTTCTCCAAAAAGGACAGCAAGCCCTTCGGTATTTTGGTGCTCGAGGATTTCACTGGCTCCCTTGAAATCACAGCTTGGGATGAGACGTTTGCTAAAAACATCGCCCTACTCGTCCCTGGAACGGCTGTTTCCATCAATATTCGAGTCACTCTCCGCGAGGAGGCCGTTCGCGCCACGGCCGGAGCCATGGCTGCGCTCAAACCGAAGGCCTCAGTGAAAGCGGTGCGCTTGCGTTTGGCTCGAGAACTTGTTGATGAGGCCGCCTTGCAAACCATTCTTGGGGTGGTGAAAAAAAATCCTGGGATTCGCCCTCTGATACTCGAGTTCGCCCTGCCTGACGGCCGTGGTTTTGAAATCGCCGCTGGGGAGGAATTCAACGTGGGAGATGAGCGCGCGATCCGCTCAACCGTCGCCGCATTTGCCCCTCCCGCCTAGAAACCACAGGCAACGAGCCTAGTTTTTAGAGGAACCCGATGCTTTCCTACGGCGGCGGAGGGTCCGGCGACGATGATTCACCTCTCGCAGATGCGAAACCTCGATAGGCGATTTCTTCGTAACTGCAATTTGCGGGGCTTGCGCCTTTGTTGCAGTGACTTTTTTCGCGGGGACTTCCGTCGCCTTCGCGGAGCCACTCACCTTCGCGCTCACAGCGACACTTCCCTTCGGTTTGCGTCCACGTTTGACAGGCAACTCGGGGGTAATGATAGCTGGGGCTTTTTTTACCTTAGTGGCTCCAGGCTTTACCTCTGCAACGGTCGTTGCTTTTGGCTTGCGACCTCGTTTCTTGGGTGAAGCGGGGATAATGATCTCCTCGACTTTGGTTTCTTTGGATGTGGCTTGCGCTGCCTTTGGCGGTCTGCCTCGCTTTTTCTCGGTTTTGATTGCCGCTGGCAGCGGAGTCTTAATTTTGGGTTCTGGAAAGAGTTTTACTTCACGCTGGGTGCCAGTGGTCTTTTTGAGTCTTTCGGGCTTGGGCTTCAATAGGGATCTTGCCTTTATGATCGTCGGTAAAGGCATGGCCTCCTCTTCCAACCCTTCAAACTGTCGCTGCGTAGTCGGCCTGTTATTGATGAAATCGATGGAAGCTTGGATGAGGCGAGTGACATTGGTCTCCCAAGTGGCATAGTTCTCGTATTCCTCCCAATTGGGTTCGGGCAATTCCGAATTAAGGAGCGTAGCCATCCCGTCAGCAACGGCCTCACTGGAATCAGGTTCAACGAAAACACCCACCCCGTAATGCTCAATGAGATCCCGCATTGGGCTTGAGCCACTGGAAGCAAGAACACGACGGCGCGCATTCACCGCAGTCGTCAGCGAAGACGTTTGAGAGTGGAAGGTTCCCGCGTGGGTGAGCAACAAAAAGTCCGCCGCTTTGAAGAAACTCAGTCGCTTCTCATCATGCACAAACATATCCGAAATAAAGACCCTCTTGCTAAGACCAAGGTCATCCGCAAGCATCTGGTAATATTTAATTGGGCGATCTTTATGGCTTGGGGCAGTGCCGATCACCACGAGAAAGGCATCGGGATTATCGAGCAAAGCCTTGATGGTAAGATCGAGGTTTTTATGGTTCCGGATCGAACCGAACGCCATGAAAACCTTCTTGCCACGGGGAACATTCCAAGACTTGCGGATGCTTTTTACATTCTCTGGAATAGCAACGGTTTTTTCGGGACCGATCGGCACCTCGACCATACGCACAAACTTCGGCACCACGACCGGGTGGGAGATATGCTTGTGCGCAATAGCGATGCGAAATGGCTCAAAGGCCAAACTGCTCGAAAGACTTGACCACCATTTGCCACCACTGCCTTTGTCCTTTGGCGAAAAATGCAGATTTAACGCGTAGATGGTCTTAAAAAACAGAGCGAGTAGGATGTGCGGCCAAATCCAGAGCGCGGCATGCATTTCCACATGACTGGCAGCGAGGACAATGCTCGGGCGGTGCTTGTAGATTTCCCATGCGAGGCGCAATTGGTTGCGAGCGGTTTGGATCGACTTAGCCAGTTTTTTTGCAGCACTGCCTTGGTTTTGTGAACTAGCACCCTCCTCCATGCAGATGGAGACTGGGTATTCGGCATTGCGGGTTCTCAAAAATCCAGGACCGCAGAGCAAGAGAACCTTGATCCCCATTCCAAACAAAGCCGAGGCTTGTCTGTGAACTTGATCTGGGATGACTCCATGCGATCCAGGACAATGAATCATCACGTCGACAGCGGGGCGATTACGAGAACTGGACATCGATTGGAAAAAACTAGACCCCGAG
>CAYRTN010000278.1:0-2293 GCA_964427235.1 uncultured Chthoniobacter sp.
CATCGGATTCGCCGAATGGCTCGACCGAAATCTCAGCGTTGATTTTGTCCGTCATTGATACGGCGTGGAAGTCAACGTGAAGGATCTGGCGACGGATTGGGTGATGCTGAACCTCTTGGATAAGGGTGAGCTGGTTGGTGACTTTGGAACCTTCTTGGATTTCGAGATCGACGAGGATATTTTCACCCACGGAGTGGGAGAGGATGACTTCGAGATCACGGCGGACGACTTCGAGGTTGGATGGAGTGGTGCGTGCACCGTAGATCACGGCTGGTACTCCTCCACGGGCGCGGACGGTTTTTACCGCATTGCGACCGCTTTCGGTACGAGGACGTGCTATTAGTTTAACTTGCTTGGCCATAGATGTGACTTACTTATTTGGTTTCAATTCAAAGAGCGAGCTTACGGACTCATCGTCGTGGATGCGCCGGATGCCTTCACCGAGTAGTTCTGCGACAGAGAGTCCTGTCACTCTGCTGCCAGGTGTGAGACGAACCGGAACGCTATTCGTGAAAATTAACTCCTTGATATCGGAGTCCTTTAAACGCTCAACGGCCAAATCTGTCAGAACGGCGTGAGAAACGCCAGCATAAATATCCAATGCCCCGTGTTTTCTTAAAATCTTTGCCGCGCTGGTGATTGTGCCAGCAGTTTCGGTAAGGTCATCAATGATGAGGATGTTTTTTCCTGCGACATCACCGATGATGTGGGAGGCCTCGGTCTCGGTGGCGCTTTTTCTTTGTTTCACCACAATGGCGAGACGGGTGCCGAGAGCGGACGCAAAGGCAGAACCCATTTTCACTCCACCGACGTCGGGAGAAACCACAATGAGGTTCGGTATATTCAGGCTGCGAATGTAGTCAACCATCACGGGTAGGGCATGAAGGTGATCGACGGGAATATCAAAAAAGCCCTGCAATTGCTGTGCGTGAAGATCCATCGTCAACACACGGTTCACGCCTGCGGCGGCGATGAGATTTGCGACGAGCTTCGCAGTGATCGGAACGCGTGGTTGGTCTTTGCGGTCCTGTCTGGCATAGCCGAAGAAGGGGATCACGGCGGTAATCCGAGCAGCGCTGGCGCGGCGGGCGGCATCGACCAAAATCAGAAGCTCCATCAGGTTCTGGTTCGTTGGCGGGCAGGTGGGTTGAATGATGAATACATCGCGACCGCGAATGTTGTCGTTGATTTTAACGAAGGTCTCGCCGTCGGGGAAAGAACTGACAGTAGCATCGCCCAACTCGCTACCGAGGTAATGGCAAATGTCGCGAGCGAGTGCGGGGTGTGCGTTTCCCGAAAAAATTTTCATCTCCGGGATGGTGGATAAACTCATGATGGATTAAGGCAGCGTGTGATTGGGCTTTTGAATTTTAGTTCGCGAGGGGAGAAGGTTTGGGCGGAGGTTCCAAAGGAATGGTCGGCTCGATGCGGGTCTGGGCGAGTCGGTTCAGGTAGGCTATCTCCATGGCGTCGCATTTTTTCGTCAGCGTCGGATCGAGCTTTTTCATTCTGCGAAAAAGTTCGCGGTAATATTCACGGTAGGCGGCCCGCTCGGATTCAAAGTTGCGCGACGATTTCGCCTTGGCTAAGAGAGCTTCTAAGGCGGGCGTTTTTTCGACCTTGAGGCGGGTTTCTTTGTAACGGATTTTGACTTTGATTTCCTGTTCCTCACTGGCAGCGGCAAGTGCGGCAGCATCGACTGGGAGTTGGCTCGGTGAGTCCTGAGGCATGAGATCGTTGGGATCCGTAATGGTATCAGACTCGCCTGAGTTTGAGGGGACCTCTCCCGTGAGGGTGACATCAGTATCCTTGGTCGCTGCGGCATCGTTTGGAGAGGATGCCTCTGGGAGTTTGATGAAATCTCGGTCGCTAGCTGGGCTAGGTGCTGCGGCAGGCGGATTCAATGTCAATGCGGCTTCTTGCGGAGTCGCTGCTGGGGTGGGGGAGGAATCGGGAGTCGCTGGAGTCTCCTGGCCAACCAAACCTAACGGCATGAGAGCACAAAAAAGAAGTGTCGGGATATATCGCATCGGAAAAAAGCGCAAGGCAGCGCACTTGAAAATACAGCAATTTTGAGATCAGTTGGCAAGAGGATGAGTAATTACAGGGAGACTTTCACGCCAAAGCCGTTCGAAGCGGCCCGAGCGATGCGCCATCGCGAGGGCTTTGCTTTTCTCGACACCTCCCTCCCTACGGCGGGTGCGCTCTCGATCCTAGCGTGTGAGCCTGATCTCACCTTGAGTGGTCATGACTGGACAAAAGTGGAGAAAGAACTCCAAAAAAGAAAGGGCTC
>CAYRTN010000279.1:0-2291 GCA_964427235.1 uncultured Chthoniobacter sp.
CCGCTGCTTCGTGCCTTGAACGAAGTGCGCTACTCCTCAACTCAACGAGACATCAAAAACCCCTTAAACCTTAAAACGGATTTTAGACAGAATGAACAGAATTGAGCTCAAAGGACATGTAGCCAAAATTGAGGAGAATTTCAGAGTCGTTGATTGCTTTGTAAGTCATTCTGATAATTCGGTTAATTCTGTCAAAACTCTTCAATCGCTGAATCCAATTTAAAGCTTCCACCATGAAATCACTCCTGCCCGTAGCAATCCTCGCCCTCCTCGCGGCAGCCACTCCGGCGAGAGCGCAGGATACCCCCGTGCCCGAGCAACTCGCCGCGCACAATGTCGTGGAGGACTCGCCCAGCCAGGACAAGCCCGTGAAGGCCACAAGCAAAGGAAACGATCTGATCGAATTCTCTCCGGTCTCCGCAACGCAAAATCGGAAAGAGGACGCTGACATGGAGAGTTTTTTCGACAGCTTCGCGATTGGGGCTGCAATCCCCGGCGCCGAGCTCAATCCGGCGGAGCGCCGGCTCCTGTTTGCAAACTTCAATACCGTGACGCCCGAGAACTGCATGAAGCCTGTGTCTCTGCAACCTGCTGAGGGTCGCTTCCGTTTTGCCGAGGCGGACGCTCTGGTAGAGATGGCCCATGCCAACGGCCTGACGGTGAATGCTCACACCCTGCTTTGGCACAATCAATGCCCGGACTGGTTCTTCAACGACGGCGGTCGGCCGGCGGGCAGGGAACTGGTTCTTCAACGCATGCGAGCCCATATTGCAGCAGTGGCTGGGCATTTTGCCGGTAAGGTGCAGAGTTGGGATGTCGTCAACGAAGCCATAGACAACAAGGGCGAGTATCTCCGGAAAACCAAATGGCTCGCCAGTATCGGCGAGGATTTTATCGCGGAAGCGTTCATCGCCGCTCGGAAGGCGGACCCCAAGGCCGAGCTCTACTACAACGACTACAGCATCGAACGACAACCGAAGCGCGACAAGGTGTTGCGGCTCATTCGCGGCCTCAAGCAACGCGGAGCACCGATCCAAGGCATCGGCATCCAGGGGCACTGGCAGCTCGATCACATTCCCTTCCAAGCCATCGAGGATGCGATCCTGGCTTTCCGCGCCGAAGGCCTGAATATCGCGATCACGGAACTGGATATTGATGTTGGCAAACGCAAAACCGATGGAGCCGATGTCGGGAGCCTTGAACGGGCCAGTGCCGACCTCTACGCGAACGGCCTCCCCGATGATGTTCATCAACGCTTGGCCGATCAGTATGCACAGCTCTTCGCCTTGTTCCTGAAGCATCAAGACAAAATCTCCCGCGTCACCTTTTGGGGGCTTCACGATGGACGAAGCTGGCTCAACGGGTGGCCATTCCAGCGCACCAACCATCCGCTATTTTGGGACCGGGCACTACAAGCCAAGCCTGCGCTCTCGGCCGTGCTGGCGCTCACAAGCAATGAGGGCGAGCCGAAAATTGCACAAGAGCCAAAACGAACCAACTCACCACTATGAAAGTATCCGCCATGAAATCGCTAAACACGCTTAATGCTCCCAGAAATTTGAATTTGCGGGATAGCCCCCTAGGGCAGGCGTCTCGCCTGCCAATGAACCGCACACGCTCGCAGGCGGGACGCCCGCGCCACATTTCAAGCATCCTATCGCAAGCGGCGTTTGGGATCGCTTCCTCGATCCTCGCCCTCCTCGCGGCCGCCACTCAAAGCGGCTGCCATCAAACGCAACCCCCAAAAACTCCAACGATCCTCGCACCCGTGGCGCCAGACACCCAAAGCGCCAGCCATCAAACGCAACCCCACAAAACTCCAACGATCCTCGCACCCAGGGCCGTAGCCTCTCCGGCGCAGTCGCAGTCCACCCCGGTCCTCAAGCAACTCGCGGCCCACAATGTCGTGTGGGACTCGCCCAGCGCGGACATGCACGGCTCGATGCCGATCGGCAACGGCGACCTCGCTGCGAATTTCTGGGTCGAGCCGAGTGGCGATCTGGTTTTCTACCTCTCCAAGAGCGATTCGTGGGATGGCGATCAAGAACTCCTCAAACTCGGCCGCGTGCGCATCCGGCTCGACAAGCCGTTCGTCCGCGACGGTCGCCCGTTCCGTCAGGAACTCGATCTGGCCCGTGGCTGCATCGTGGTGGAATCGGGCGCGGGGGAGGACAAAACCACCGTGGACTTCTGGATCGATGCCAACCGCCCGGTGGTGAATGTCCAGATCAAGGGCGCCGAGGCGTTCACCGCGCAGGTCACTCTCGAGCATTGGCCGCAGGAAACCGACG
>CAYRTN010000280.1:0-2285 GCA_964427235.1 uncultured Chthoniobacter sp.
GCTTCGTTGCCCAAGAAATGGAAGTGGAATGGCGTTCAAATGAAGATTAAACCTGTTAAAGGAAAAACATTCGGCGCAGGCAAAATTTCCTCTGTATTGAAAAACCCCAACGCAGAAATCGCGGTCGGGAGTGATGCGGACATCGTGGTTTTCGATCCCCAATCCACCAGCACCATTTCGGTAAAAACCCATCACATGGCGACAGATTATTCGGCGTTCGAGGGGCGAGAGGTCTCGGGAAAAATACGGGACGTGACCGTTCGGGGACGATTCGTGGTTCGCTCGGGCGCTTTAGTCGTGGGCGAGGGGGGCGGTCGCTATCTCGCTCGTCCCTGCACCCATTAGTCTTGGGCGGTTGAAACTTGCTGCCACCACTTTGCCTGCGAGCACAACAAAGAAAATAAAACCCGCGCAAGCGGCCATCATTCCGGCCGAGCTTAGGGCCCCGATTTCGGTGTGACCCGTGAGTTTGGCCAGAAATGCCGGTGCAACAGAGATCGCTGCGATGTGGCCTCCGATAGCACTCGCCGCTGCGAGCAAAAGACTGATTCCTAAAACCCCGCCAACTCGGTGGCTTAAAAGTAAAGCGGTCGCTCCGGGCACGATGAGCATGGCGATGACTAAAATGCTGCCCACACTTTCAAAGGCGACCACAGTCGTGATGGCGGTGGTGACAGTGAGTCCATACTGGAGGACACCTGAGGGAATTCCGACCGTTTCTGCAAAGCGGGGATCAAATGCTGCCAGTCGCAGTTCTTTATAAAAAATCAAAGTCAGCGCGAGGTTGAGAACGAGGATTCCCCCAGAGAGCCAAACAACTTGCGGAATTGCCCCTCCGTCAATCACGGCCAATTCGATGGCTCCATACAAAACACAGGAGGGATCCAAATCCACGTGATCCGCCGCCACGCGGATGAGAACGAGTCCGAGAGCAAATAAACTACAAAAGACCACACCCAGCGCCGCGCCAGTATCCACCTTCCCATGACGATGAATGAGGTTGCTCAATAGTCCTGTGAACAAGCCCGCGAGTGCAGCCCCGATGAGCATGGGGAGGGGATCTTTTCTTCCAGAAAACAGAAACGCAATGGCGATGCCGGGCAGAACCGCGTGGCTGATCGCATCACCCAACATGCTCTGTTTGTTGAGTTGGAGATAAGCGCCAGGGATCGCGCAGGCCATTGAAATGAGCGCGCCGGTGATGACGATCCACGTGTCAATTTCGGTCCAGTTCATGACGGCGTTTTCTCCGGATCGAGTGGCACAAAGCGGCGGTGGCTTTCCATTGCGAGGAGGACTTCCAATTCATCGACCAAACGAGGATCAAGGACATGCTCGATCATGTCTGCGTCGCGATCCACGCGTCCGGGAGCGACATCAGCATGGTTAAGGAGGTAGAGCTCCCATAGTCGGTGGTTGCGCACTAAACGGCGAGACTCAATCAGTCCAAGGTTGGTCAGTTGCACTTTCAATCCATCGGCAGCGAGGGTCAAAAGCTCGGCATTGGCCAGGCGATGGATCTCACTAAGGACTTCCTTTTTTTGCCATGGGCGTTTGTTGAGAATGGCACTCAAATCGACTGATGGGCTCTCATTCTCAGCGCATTCAAAAACGGCGCGAAGCATGTGTTCGGAACGGAGGCGCGAAGCTGCTCGGCGTTCAGCCAGAAGTTGGATGACCACGCCGCGACGTGATCCAAAGAGAAGCCCAAATGTGAATATCGTCGCCGCGACTAAGACAATGATGGCGCCCGTTGGCATTTTGGGGAGAACCGCACTCACGACGACTCCAACTAAAGCGCTATCAGCCCCGATGATCGCAGCCAAAAAAGCCACAACGCGGAGGTTATCGCTCCAAAATCGGGCAGCTACAGGAGGAATCACAAGGAGGGCGACGACGAGGAGTATCCCAACGCTTTGGAGTCCGATCACGGTCACTAATACAATGAGGGACATTAAGAAGAGATCGAGCGAGCGGACCGGCCAACCTGTCGTCGCCGCAAACGCCTCATCAAAACACAGGATGCTGAATTCCTTAAAAAAGGCCATACAAGCGACGACGACCAAGAGTGAGGAGGCAAAAATAAATCCGGCATCCTGCGCGGTCATGGAGGCTGTGTTGCCGTAGATGAACCCTTCGATTCCCGCCGCCTGCCCGCCGGGCAGTTGCTGGATCGCACTTAAGAGCGCCACGCCTGTGCCGAAAAACACACTCAGTACGATCGCCAGGGCGGCATCATCTTTGATTCGGCTGAACCTTCGTATGCCGAGCACGGTGAGCATTCC
>CAYRTN010000281.1:0-484 GCA_964427235.1 uncultured Chthoniobacter sp.
TCTTCTCGGTGGAGGCCAAACCCTACAGGCATCTGCTAATACAGCCGTCAAGAAACTTCCCAACGGTCGACTCTCGGTACAGCTAGGGAAAATTCAGGCTCTTGCAAGCATTGGAGGAGCGACTCAGATTGGCAACATAAAAGGCAAGCCTGTTGCAATTTCAAGAACAAGCACAACGACGTACATCGCGTTCTCGTTAAGCTGCCCGCATCAAGGAGTTCCAGTAGAAAAAACTGAAGCTGGGTGGAGATGCGAAGCGCATGGTTCAGAATTCGAATCGTCAGGTGATTTGATTCTCGGGCCCGCAATAACACGACTCAAACGAATTCCGATCAAAGTCAGCCGTGGTGTAGCGGTCGTGGGTTAACCGAGAGATTCTTACTCGCTTTGAGAACCACGATCAAGTAGATATTGCGGCTCGTAGCCAAAATCAGCATTCCACTTTGAACAATCAATGATTGAGTCATACCCAGATATGGACGAA
>CAYRTN010000281.1:494-2283 GCA_964427235.1 uncultured Chthoniobacter sp.
CCGGTGAGATTACTTTTGCAAGTGCTCCAGCGATGCAGATCAATAAAGGTGATGCGCTAGTAATTCCACATTTAGCAGGGTCGTACTCAATAACTGGTGCAAATGTGATTATCTGTCGTCCACCAATTGCAGCATTGGCAAAGATCGCACCTTAAAGCTGCTTAATTACTACTCCCGATCAAGTAGATATTGCGGCTCGTAGCCAAAATCAGCATTCCACTGTGAACAATCAATGATTGAGTCATACCCAGATATGGACGAAGCTATCTTTGAGGTGGGATGAAACTCCGCCATCATTTCTCGAGTGGGTTTTGGGGCGTAGGTATCGGGCGCAGCGAAATTATAAGTTTTAGAGCCTTTGGCGCCTTTATTAATAACCGTTAAAATCCCTTGCACCGCATCACGCAAATCTAAATACGCCCAGAATATTTTGGCCCCTTGTTCAATTATCGCCTCATCCCCTTCGCGCATTTTTTGCGCCATTTCAGCAAATGTCGAATGTGTATGGGTGTGTGGGATGCGAAGGCCAACAAATGCGGTTTTGCTACGGTTTGCCCACATATCGGCAGAACGTTCATTAATTTCTTTTGAGAGCGCATAGCTTTCGTAATGGTGCAGAGGATGCTTTTCATCAACTGGGACATAGTCTGGAGATGTTCCGCTCGACCATGCAAATCCATAAATTGAAAGGCTCGATGCATAAATAACAAGCGGTACATTCTTTTCTACCGCAGATGCAAAGACGTGATAAGTGCCAATCACATTGTTGTGTAAGACTGTTTCATCAGATGCGATACCGGGTCTTGGAATCGAACCAAGATGAACTATGGCATCACAGCGAAAATCAAGCTGTGAAATAAAGTCAGCTGATAAAAGATCGCCCACTACAAATTTCTGGGCTGGCGAAAGATCATCTTTGACTAGATCAGTCGCTAAAACATCATGCCCAGCTGCCACCAGGCCCTTGGTGACTTCTTTTCCAATCAGACCAGCCGCACCGGTAATAAGTATCTTCATTAGCTGATGATCCTCACTGTTTGTTTGATTGTTGTCGCTTGATTACCCCGAAGTTGCAGAATGCTTCTACGTGATTTACCACTTGTTTGAGTGCTTGAAGGCTCAATTGCAAAGGTGCGAACATTTCGAAACCATGGAGAGCCTTCATTGTTATTAAACTCGAGCCAGAACCAGGCAAAGTCTAGATACTCTGCTTCCCACTCCAATTCAAAGGCAATGTTTTTTTCAATATTTTTAATTCGATACCACTTCTTGTCGCCGAAATCTGAGAGCCATCCGAAAACGCCTAGTCGAGTTGGAGGGGCTGGCAAGAGACTTAAATCCAGAACTTTCCCATTCTCACCTTTAATGAGCGGCCAATCGTGTGTGGATCCAGAAACTCCATGTGGGCTGACAGCCTCTTCATCTAAGTGGAATTTTTGAGCACTTGTCTCAATTGAGACTGCGCCATCAATTAGAGCACCACCAAATGCTGGGTGGCTTGAGTAATCAAACTCCAATTCCAAGTCACTTAGATTTGTAATCACATCCGTTATTTCAATTTCATTTTTCTCAATCGAAATTTTTCGCTCGATGCGAATTGGGACTGAGAAGAAATCTAACTGCAAGATGGCGCTGCTCGATTCGAGTTTGTTGACCTGCCACGTTGAGATCGCAGCCTCTCCATGAAAACCAACCGGTGCACCGTGAATTACCCGTGGAGGACCGGCGACCGGACAGATCATCTGCCATCCACCGCGATAACGCTCCATCCAATGCGCTTGTGGCTCGA
>CAYRTN010000282.1:0-519 GCA_964427235.1 uncultured Chthoniobacter sp.
TTTCGCCTTTGACTTTGCCGTCCAGGGTTTCGTGGTCGCGCGAGACCAGCGTCGCCTTGCCGGTGTCGAGCGTCGCCGGCATGTAAGGCAGCGGATTGGTCTGCACGATCAGCGGCTGGGCGCCAAGCCCGCTGCGGTTGATGATGCGGGCAAAGGCCTGTCCGGTGACCGGTGAGCCGTCGGTATTTTTGACAACGGGCAATTGCAGCCAGTGGTTGCCCTCAACTGTCATCGTCGGACGCACGGCGGTGCCGAGCGTCGCGCTCATGCTGGCGTTATCGCCCTGCCACGCGGTGGCGAGGCCGATGTCACCGAATTCGCGCTCGTGCGCCGACAGCAGCACCGGGCGGCCGCGATTGGGCACTTCATGCCATAGCAGGCCGCTGGACTTGCTGGCGTCGACGGGGCGGGTGATGACGAAGGTGGCGGTGTAACGCACCTTGCCGTCGGCATCTTTGGCCAGCTGGATGTCCTGGATCAGGTTGTTCAGCGGGTCGTTGGGGTCGAGTTCGCCATACG
>CAYRTN010000282.1:560-2280 GCA_964427235.1 uncultured Chthoniobacter sp.
ATTTGTTCATACTGGCCGGCGGCGCCGTAGCTGTTGCAGGCGTCGCCCTTGCAGAACGCGGGCGATGCGGTCTGGTCGATGACGATTCGGGTGACGCGAGCTTGCGCCGGGACGGCAATCAACAGGGCAGCAGCAAGCGCGCAAGTGATGCGGCCTGCGAACGGGCGATGGGTATGCATGCAACTCCTTCAGGTGGCGACGCTGAGCGTATTTGTTTTTTGCAGACTTTACCGCAAAACGCGGCGGGGGCTGCGCTAAGATCAAGTTCCGAAGGGGTGGCGTCATAACAGGGGGAGAGATGGGTAGAGTGATGCGATGGCAGGCTGCAGCAATGCTGGCGACGGTGGCGATGATCGGTTTCGCGCAGGCCGTCGAGATCAAATATCCGCTGCGCCCGGTGCGCATGCTGGTCAGTTATCCGCCGGGCGGGCCCAGTGATCTGACGGCGCGCCTGGCTGCGCCGCATCTGTCGGAAGCGCTGGGCCAGCAGTTCATCATCGACAATCGCGGCGGTGCCGGCGGCACGCTGGCGGTCGGATTGCTGACGCAGGCGGCCCCCGATGGTTATACGCTGCTGATGTCGGCCGGCGGCGAGATCGTGATCGCGCCGAATCTGCGCCTGAAGCTACCTTACGACCCGACCAAGGACATCATCCCGATCAGCCGTGTCGGTTCTAGTCAACTGGTGCTGGTGGTGCATCCGTCGGTTCCGGCAAAGTCGGTCAAGGAGTTGGTGGCGATGGCCAAGGCGAAGCCGGGTTCAATCAACTTTGCTTCCGCGGGCGCCGGTTCTACCGCGCATCTCGCCGGCGAGCAGTTCAAATATCTGGCCGGCATCGATATCGTGCATGTGCCGTACAAGGGCGCGGGTCCTGCATTGACGGATGTGATCGCGGGGCAGGTGCAGATGCTGATCAGCGCCTATTCTTCGGCGTTTCCGCATATCAAGGCCGGCAAGCTGCGCGCACTGGGCGTCACCGGTACCAAGCGCATCGTATCCGCCCCCGATTTGCCGACGATTGCAGAAACGGTGCCAGGTTACGAAGTGTTGTCGTGGTACGGCCTGCACGCACCCAAAGCCGGCGATCATCAATCGGCTGCATCGCGAGATGGCGGCGATGACGCGCAAGCCGGAAATGGCCGAGCGCCTGACTGTTCTGGGCATTGAGCCTGAGGGGAATTCACCGCAGGAGTTTCTGGCGCAGATCAGGGTTGAGATTGCGGGGTGGGGGAAGGTGATTAACGCGGCGAAGATTCCGAAAGAGTAGTTGGCATGGGTGAATGGGGGGGGTGACGCGGTGCTTCTTTACTTGGGCGTTAGCGCTCCCGTGCGCATGCGCGCAAGAACGAAGGACAGCGCGACGCCGATCAGGCAGATTACGCTGATGCTGATGAAGCCGGCGGTGAATGATCCCGATTGATCCTTGATCGCGCCCATCGCCCAGGCGGTGAGGAAGCCGCCGATGTTGGCGAACAGGTTGCTGAAACCGGTGGCGGTGCCGGCGATGCGCGGTCCGAGGATTTCGACGGGGACCAGGAACAGCGGTCCGAAATAGAACTGCAGGAAAATCGAGTTCACCGCGATCAGCAGCAACAGCAACGGCAGCGGATGCGTGAACGGCAGCAAAGCCGCGGTGCATGCCAGCACCGCAAGGGCGCCGCCGATGATCAGCGGCGGATTGCGCAGCCGATCGGAGACATAACCGCCCAGCGTATTGGA
>CAYRTN010000283.1:0-377 GCA_964427235.1 uncultured Chthoniobacter sp.
CATCTACATGGCAATGGCTATCAATACCGCCTGGCAAAATCCATAAGCCTGCCGCGTCAATGTCGGAGGCCGCTGCCGGTAACCGATCAGCGATGATGGCGATCTTTCCATCTTTAATGCCGATATCCGCGTAATAAGTGGTATTGGCGTCTGAGATGCGCCCATTACGTATCGTTAAATCAAATTCACTCATCGCCAGGGCTATTTCACTCAATCAACTTACGACAGATGGGCTCGAGGGTCTGTGATGAATCCCGTCAGCGCACTCGCCGCAACCGTTGCAGGAGAGCCTAGATAAACCGAGGCATCGCGATGTCCCATTCTACCGAGAAAGTTTCGGCTCGACGATGAGATACATACTTCGCCCTCCGCCAATA
>CAYRTN010000283.1:387-1944 GCA_964427235.1 uncultured Chthoniobacter sp.
CCACATCCTGGTGTGGTCACCGAAGCGCCAGCGTTGACCAAAATTTCAAGCACCCCAGAAGTAAGCGCCTGCATGTAAACCTGCTTAGACGCTGGAGTCACGACAAGTCGGACATCCGATGCGATCTTCTTACCCTTTAAGATGGAGGCTGCAATCTCAAAATCTTCAAAGCGGCCGTTCGTACACGTTCCTATAAAAGCCTGATTAATGCGCACCGAGCTAAAGTTGCCAACTGGATACACGTTATCCACTTTGTTTGGTGCCGACACCAATGGCCCTAATGTCGATAAATCAACTTTGTGGTGCGATACATAGTGTGCATCGGCGTCTGGCTGCGGCATTTCAGCAATCTTTATATTTAACCGATCGAAGTGCGCTTGCGTGACGGCATCGCCAGGAACCACTGCGAATTTGGCCCCCATTTCAATTCCCATATTGCAGAGTGTCATCCGCTCAGGAATACTCATGTGGGCAATGGCCTCACCGTGATATTCAATGGCAGCATAGATCGCACCTCTCGCGGAGATCGACTGAAGTATCGACAAAACAATATCTTTCGCAGCAACGCCTGCCGGCATGCGTCCCGTCAATTCGATTTTGATGCTTTCAGGAACTCTAAACCACAACTTACCTTCAGACCAGAGGTAGGCCATCTCAGCCCCGCCGATACCGCAACCAATCGCACCAACTGCGCCTACGGTAATGGTGTGTGAATCCATATTTGTGACCATCTTACCCGGATGAACCAAGCCACTTTCGACTGCAATTTGATGCGAGATTCCAGCGCCGACCTCGTGTAAATGTTCCCGAGGAATCCCGAACTGATCAAACAGCTTTCTACCAATTCTATGCATCAAGGCATGTAATGGGGTATCTGCCGGAGCGTAGTGATCGTAGAACAGCCGGATCTTCTCTGGATGAGCCAGTTTTTTTACGCCATAGCGCTTGAAGTTTTGATCAATCAGTCCAATGCCATCATCTAATGCAAACGTCCAATCGGGGCCAATCTCAACCATATCACCCGCTTTTACCGTCCGCCCCGCGAGGCGACCCATAATTTTTTCGGTTAGCGTTTGACTCATGTCTTCACCTCTTTGTTGCTTTGGGCTAATTTTGCAGCCCACAGTCCGCCCGCGCTCAGAATCGTAAGCACCTCGGGTGGAAGCGGCGTAAAAGAAAGTACTTTGCCATTAATCGATGCTTGCCCAGTTTGCAGATCAGCAAAAATCTTGTCTCCCTCAGTGATCGCAGACACAATTTCCGGGCTAATGACTACTGCCAAGCCATTGTTTACTGCATTTCTAAAAAAAATGCGTGAGAAAGATTTTGCAAGCACAAGGCGCACATTCGCACCGATCATAGACGTTACCGCATGCTCGCGAGACGAGCCGCAACCAAAATTCCAACCTCCTATGACGACACCTCCAGCAAGAACTTTTTGTCGTACAGCCTCGCCTAGCGGTTCGAACAAATGTTTAGCTTGATCCTCAGGCTTTAAAACGGCGAGGTATCGCGCCGGAAAAATAACGTCTGTGTCAATGTCGTCACCCAATACCG
>CAYRTN010000283.1:2025-2278 GCA_964427235.1 uncultured Chthoniobacter sp.
TACTTCTAATGAAGTTAGTCCACACTGGAATATCTTTATTAATGAAGTCAGTAAGCTCAGCCGCATTCATTAGCATTGGCTCGATCTCCATTTTTCGTAGCCGGTCAGTTATCTCGGGCGAGGCGACCGCTTTTTGCGCAGCGTCACTTAGCTTCTTGATCACGGCTTCAGGCGTACCGGCAGGTGCAGCCAAACACCACCACGCTAAAACCTGGAAGCTAGGGAAACCGCTCTCAGCGACTGTTGGGACGTC
>CAYRTN010000284.1:0-2270 GCA_964427235.1 uncultured Chthoniobacter sp.
GGAAACCCTCGATCGGATCGTGAATCCGGGCCGTTGGTTCGGCGACGACCCTCCCGCCGAGAAGTTGCTCGAACGACCAAAATGCCGCCGGATTTTGCGAGGGCGGCGCGGTCTGGGCGAGTACAGGATGGAGGAGCGCTCCTAGTGAGATCAGAGGGATAAAAATTTTCTTCATATGAAAAAAGCCGCACGAGTAATGTAGCAATTTTACCGAAACGCACATAGTCCCATTTTCCATTTATAAATTACCAAATCGCGTTTTCAGGAAATCCAGAAAAACTCTCGCGAAGGAACGAAGATACGAACGGGAGAAGAATGCCGGATTTTCTCTACTTGATCGTCAGGCGCAACGATGGCGGTTTGCCTCACTGGCAGCCTTGGATATCGATGCGCCAGTCGTTTTCACCGAGCAACTCGAAAGCCTTGATTTCGCAGTTTTCGCTGCCTGCCGCTTCGAGGGGCCGCTTGGCGCTGTCGAGGGTGAGACTACCGCTCTGTGAAAAAGAAAAAAGGGGTCTGGCATTAATTATTGATTTCTTTAAAATCTTACAATGGGGCTTGGTAGAGGGCGAAGATCACATTTTCCCATGACCATGACGGGAGCAAGCTCTGAGTCTGAGGGTATTATCAATAATTAATTCCTGACACCTTATTCATTGCGGTTTATGGAATCCCCCCGCTGCGATTCCGCAAAATGGCGGGCGAACCGCCGGTAAATGAAAGCGTGTCCTGAAAAACCTGAACTTCCTTCCAAGTCCAAAAAGTGTTCGGATTTAGGGATTACTCGTCTTCTATTTTTAGGAGAACAACGCCGCGCGAATTCACCATAGAGCTGAAGAACTCGGCGTGGCTGCCCATGTCTTTCTGACGCCAGAGATCGCGGACTTTTTGTGGGCCTTGCCGTCCGAGGTCGGCCCAAGTGACAGTGATTTTGGCTTCCTTCTCTCCCCTGTTGAAGAGTCCGACGGCTAAGGAACCGTCCTCCATGGGCTTCATCCAGACTTCGTGATCCCCATCCTTGTGCACGCGCTGGACGGGCTTTCCCGCCGGATCCTGGTTCACCTCAATGACCTCGTCGTTGGTCAGCAGGCTCATGGTTAAGTCGTCGAGCTGATCGATGTAGCAACTGAGCAACAACGGGTTGGACTGCAGGCACCACATGCTCATCTGCGTGTATTGCTCGTCCGAGGTCAATTTTGTCTTTTTCGGAGGGGCATTGAAGCGGTTGGGGCGGCCCCGCATGCCCACTTGAAGCATGTCCATATCGTTCCAATGGCCGGGGCTTTGGAACTTCACCCACTCCAGTTCGTTGAAGCAGCGGGAGATGGATTCCCAACTGTCGTGAATGTCCGGACCTGTGCGCCAGAGGTTGGCCAACTTCGAAAGCGCCGGCGCGTTTTCGATGGGGGCGGCGTTCGACAAGCTCAAGACGATATCACGCCCCGACGCGCGCAAGTCCTTCGCCATCCGCTCGGTCGTCGGCACATCGTTCGGCTTCCAGTCGAACTTGATGTAGTCAAAACCCCAATCGGCCATGGCGTTGGCGTCCTTGTCGAAAAACCAGTATTTGCCGATGCGTGACGCATTGTAATGCGAAACCCCCATGCCGTCCTCTCCCTGACGGCCGAAAATCTGATGTTTTTGGAAGCGCTTGTCCTCGGGCAAACAATTGGGATCGGCGGCATCCGGGTTGTCGGAAGTTGCTCCCCGGAACCCAGCGTAGGTGCCAATCCATGGGCTCGAGTAAGTGCCGATTTTGAGTCCAAGGCCATGCACATAGTCGCACAATTCCCGCATGTCTGGAAAACGCTCGTTGCCCATGAGCACCTTGGTCTCGGGATCGCGCTCTCCCTGCCAGCAGTCATCGATATTGATGTAGGTCCACCCATGATCGCGCAGGCCGGATTTGACGAAGGCGTCGGCGACTTTCTTGATGTGTTCCGCGCTCACGCCCTCGGAATAGGCATACCAACTGTTCCAGCCCATCGGCGGGGTGAGGCAAATTTCCTCGCCGACGACGATGCGGAAGGGGCGCCGGGCGGTTCCCAGGCTGTTCGAAACGACAATATCCACAACATAGGTTCCCGGTTGATCGAGCTTGCCGGTGATCACGCCGGTTTCAATGTCGATGCTCAATCCTTTCGGCAATTTCTCGGCGGTGTAATGCAGCGGACCGGTGCCGGTCGCTGGCACTTTAAAAAGAAAGGGACTGCCCGGCCGAACGCCAAACACCTTCGCCCCGTTGATCCTCGGTTCAGGGGAAGGTTTGG
>CAYRTN010000285.1:0-2269 GCA_964427235.1 uncultured Chthoniobacter sp.
TATCATGGTAGGCCTTTTCGAGTGCCACTCGCGCTCCTTCGACATCTTCCGGAGTGCGTCCCTTGCCAAGGCGATTGTAAACCGCTGCATCCACATCATCTTGAGGTAGTTTTTTTGCCCCAACGATCCGAAACTCCCGAATATAAAATGTCTCTGGTCTTCCCGCATCGATGGCTTTTACCACCTCTTCCAAAGGCGGGGGCTCCTCCATCTGGGCATTTGCATTCAAGAGAAACGCCCCATTCACAGCAAAAGCCAAAGCGGCAAAACGAGCGATGATGCTTGCCGTGGATAATTTTTGGAATGGGTCATTGACCTTATGATTCATGGAGCGAAGCAACCTGAGCTCTCGGATGGTTGCGGACAATTTATTGGATGTTACGATTTCGTCACAACGGAGGAGATCGCCCCAAATGCAAGCGATGCACCATCTCTGGAAGCACTAATTTTTTAGACCTTCACCATCGTTGAAAAAAATACATACACCTAGTAATCAGATTTGCCAATGCGAAAGGGGAACGTTACTCTGCCATCTATGTTCAAAAAAGCGCTCCTACTAGCGATCCTCGCGACATCTGCTCTCTCAACACAAAACACCATGGCACAATCCGCACTCGAAAAAGGCAAGGCCTTCCTGGCCGAAAACGCAAACCAACCCGGCGTTCAACAAACACCCACCGGGCTCCAATACCTCATCCTCACTCCCGGCGAAGGCCGCTCACCGAAAGCCTCGGACACGGTCAAGGTCAACTACCGTGGCACGCTCCTCGACGGCACCGAGTTTGACAGCTCCTACAAACGCAATGAGCCCATCGAATTCCCACTCAGCGGCGTGATCCGCGGCTGGACGGAAGGCCTCCAACTCTGCAAAGAAGGCGGCAAAATCAAACTCTTCATTCCTTCGAATCTCGCCTACGGTCCCCGCGGAGCGGGTGGCGCCATCGGGCCAGATGAGACCCTTATTTTTGAAGTCGAGTTGCTGAAGATCCGCTAATCCCAACTCCCCAAAAAACTCAACAATTCTACCCGTCGCCATCACGGAGGTGAGGCGACGGGTTTTTTGTTACTCCGCCAGCGCTCTATCGATGTCCATAGCCACACGTAATCCGATGACCCCGCTGTAGCTGTCAGGCGGACTGCTCGAGCGGTAGCCGAAGCACACATTCTCCAAATGGTGCTTCCAGCATCCCCCACGAGTTCGTCGGAAGGCACCCGACTCGTCCAAATCCCAGCACCAATCAAATAAATTCCCGCTCATACAGCACATACCGATTTCATTGGCCTCCGATTCCGTTTCATTGACCTCAAAGGGATCGACTTTGTGAAGGAGCAGACCTCCCCTCGCGGCCCACTCCCACTCTGTCTCCAAGGGCAATCGATATCCGCGCGCTCTCCTATCCCACTTGATGGATTCCGACCCATCAGATCCAAATTCCCCCTTCCGATAAATCTCAGCACGCACTCGATAAACTGGTGCAATACCCTCCTTCTCGCTCCTAGCATTGCACCATTTTAAGGCATTATACCAATTCACATGGGTGAGAGGACCATCCACAGCATCCGTCTTTCCGCCGACGATTTCATACCCGTGGGCTGCCCCCCACATCTTCACCACCTCCCACTCCTGCACACCCACTCGCTGCTTGGAAATCATGAATGGCTCCACTCTCTGCCCAGCTAAATCGGAACCCTCTGGCAATATCCCACCATCGACGTGAGCTAAAAGCGATGTAACGGCTTTTTTCGCCTGGAATGCCTTCAGCATCCGCTTTCTCTCTCCGAGAGTTGGAACTCCGATCTTTTCGAGATCCCGATCCGTGAGTGTGACCAATATATCCTCAGTGATGCCGTGCTCGACAAATCGCGGGATCAACTCAGGAAGCCCCTCCGATTCTAAGAATGTTTTAAGCTCCACTTCCATGAGAATCCCTAAGCCACAAAGCTTGTCATCGGAAGGGAGGGAAAGGCCTTATTGAGGCCCCAGAAGACCGAACGTCATCGGCAGCATTCCTGTTACACCAAGTTCCTCTTGAGTTGTTCTAGTAGCTCTATCGTCTTCGGGCGGGTGTCGAGGAGGCGCTGCAGGCCCAAAAGGAAGTTGAACGAAAATCTTTTCCCCCTGTAATACCCAACTATCCGCTGCCACCCATCGCTTATTTTAACCGGCCAGTGGTCTAAAAAAGGGGGCCATCTCAGATAGCGCCTTCAAGACGAGAGTGGCCATAGAGGCCATGAAAGAAGGAAAAACAATCCACCAGATCGCGAAGGA
>CAYRTN010000286.1:0-1068 GCA_964427235.1 uncultured Chthoniobacter sp.
TAGCATGAGACCGGCTTAGCTCCCCCAAGCTCGGCGAGCAGGCTGAACAAGCCATGGCACTCGCCCATTCAAGCAACATTTGCTTACTCATTTTTACAAAAAAACACTTGATTTTTGATTGCTCCACCAATCACACTGATACCTAATGACACCGCATTCAACGAACATCTTATGCCAGACCAGCCGATTTCGAAAAGACGTAACCTTTTTGATGTACGCATTTCAACTAAACAGTTGCCCCCAACCGAAGTCAAAGCTGCGAATCGTCTTGATGCAAGCTTGGATGCCGATGGCATAGTCATAATAAGTTCAAGCACCTTCAGTAGAAAGAACTTTGCGCTTGAGTTGGTAGCTCAGCAAGACGAGATGTCAATAGGCGATGTGATCATTAAAGAGCTGCGGGAGGGCGAGCGCTATTAATACGGTATGTCCACACTGGCGTGTGAATGACACTGCTAACCAACGATACCTACACGTAAGTTCGCACCCCTTTCGCAAAGCGATGCGACGCTAGGCGTGCCAAAAGCTTCTCTTTTTGCGTGTCATACATCAAACTACTTTCAATTAATTCAGGCCAAAGCTCGAACGCCTTTGACACTGTCTCTTTAATCACACTAGCGCAAGGCTTTTCTGCGATGCCAACACGCTCGCAAAAGACTCTAAGCGTTTCCGGGCTCAGCCCAATCGGCGATTTTTTATCGGCGCCGTCTCGGTAAAGCGCCAAGGCGCTGCCCTGCCCGCCCAAATAAACAGACCACGCAACGATATCGAACGCTTTCGATAAATAGGGTGTTCGACCATCAGGGTAGATCAAACAAAAGTTTTTCAGATGCGCATCGTAATTACCCATCAGGTCATTAATGACCAACAGTCTCAACAACTCGTGCACAGCGTTCACGCCTAAGCTTTCAGGAAAACGCATCATCAGCGATCCCATTGCTGCATACGATGCACCCGTGTATTTCTGTTGGGGGTCTACATTGAGCACTTGCGCGATGTCTTCGCAATGAATACGTTTCGGCCCGTCGCGATCAAACCGTGTCACTGCTAAAAAATGACTGCTACCTC
>CAYRTN010000286.1:1078-2260 GCA_964427235.1 uncultured Chthoniobacter sp.
TACCCCCGAGCGTGTATTCATGCTCAATATCCATCTGCGTTAAAGGTACTAACTTATGCTCGCAAACATTCGCGCCCGCAGCTTGCGCCAGCCCAAGACTTAAGTGCTCAACCTCTGGAAGCCTTGGCCGATCAATTTGCGGCAACTTACCAATAACTCGAGTGACGCCTTGGCGTTTACGTGCAACATACCGCCCACCTAATTCAATCAACCCCAACTTGGGTTGCACACCAGAAATTGACACCCCTAACGGCAAAGGATCCGCTGTCACCGACACGTCTAGCGGCGCGTTGTCTTGCGTGAGTAGTGCGGCCAACTCGTCTTTTGTTAACGCCGCAGGAAGTGCCTTGACCGCTCCTGGTAGGTCAAGTCCGCAGGCCGCGAATAAAGCAAAATGGTCATCCTCTCGACAGCCTCGCAGTTGCGCCAAGTGCGTTCTAAAAAGCCCCTCTGGCAGCATGTTTTGAAAAAATGCGGGTAATCGTCCATCTCTGCCGTTAAACAGCGAACTACCAAGATCGCTCCAAAGCGACTCTTGCTGTTCAGGATGTTGCGCCAACATACTCAGCGATACGGTGGCTTGTTGGGTATCAGCAGAGAAACGTTTGTCGGCAACAAACCGAATCATCGGAGCAGTGGCGCGGTTATCAAAACGCAAAAGCTTGCCGATCAACCTCTGCGCCAGAAAGATATCCAGAATTTCTACGTTAGACATCAGATATCTTGAAGGCCTTCTGTCATGGTCGCGACGTGCTGAACATTTAGTTGACCCGAGTACTCAAAGGCACGGGCGACGTCGCGCGGAACAATTAGCACTTCTTGACCATTAGCCTCTGCAATTGCCAATAGTGTTGTCACACCAAAATTATGCTCGCCGCTCAGAGCACGACTGATACTTTGTCTAGTTAGCCCAGTTTGACGCGCAAGATCAATGTCAGTCACTGGTTTGCGCCCACTGACCAAGCCCTTGGCAATTGCTTTTAGAGTGTTCATCATATTTAACTTATCAAAATAAGTTAAATAAAGTTAACACATCACAAATAAATATGGAATAATTAAATGTTAAATTAATTTAACATTATTAAAATAAGTTAAATTAATTTAACAATGCGCCACTTCAAACTAATTAAACCTTAGTCGGTGCAGCAGTTTCAAGTCCAAAGGCTTTATGCAGCGCGCGAA
>CAYRTN010000287.1:0-2251 GCA_964427235.1 uncultured Chthoniobacter sp.
TGGATGGGAGTTTTTCGGCCTTCGAGACACCCAAGCCCAGTCGGGTCGTGATCCGTCTCGATGCCTTTGCCACGCGCCTTGCCGCCGAGCGGGTCTGGCACAAATCCCAAAAAATCAAACCCCTCGCCGGAGGAGGTTCCGAAATGACCCTTGAGGTTGGCCTCGCGCCGGATTTGGAAAACTGGATCCTCGGCTGGGGCAACCACGCCAAGGTTCTTGAGCCAAATGCCCTCTGCGAGCGCATCGCTTCGATCGCCCGCTCCATGGCCCTCCAATACACGGTCTAGCCGGCGCTGCGTGCCGCTGGTGGAAGTCAGGAATGCCAACAATCCCCCGCAGGGCACTTCGCGAGTGGTTAGTTTGTGTCCAACCGCGTCTCACTCGTAGGTTGGTTAGAATAGGTCGGAATGAGTTCCAGTTCGTTCCAAGCGAAGCTCATCTTCGAGGATCTTGTAGATCAAAATCCAGTCCGGCTCAATATGGCAGTCTCTGTGCCCCGACCATTCACCAGACAGTTGATGATCACGATTCTTTGGAGGCAATGGCTTCTTCTCAAGAAGCAAATCGATTACTTCTTTGAGCTTTGAGAGATCCTTACTTCGTTTCTGCTGTCGCTTGATATCTTTCTTGAACTGATTCGTCTGGCTGAGCCTCATTTGTCCCAAGAGGCGTAAAGGTCTGCTGGTGTATCAAATGTCTCAATATTCTGGTTCATGTCACTTTTTTCGAGCACGGAGGCGGTCAGCGTGTTGGGAATATGCAACTCTAAGGGAAACGTCTTTCTGATAGCGATCTGTCGGTAGAATAATCGAATTGCCTCAGTCGGGGTCATTCCCAAGGTGTGCAGCACTTTCTCTGTGGCAGTTTTCGTTGCTTGATCAATTCTGGCGTGGACTACTGCGGATTGAGACATGGGGAAACAGTATCACAGATGCAACACAGGTCAATGCGCGGCTAGTTACATTCCTCACCCTGGCCGAAGATCAAAAATAGGTAGGGCGTCTCGCGCCGCTGATCGCCCATCCCTCAACCGTCAAATTTTTGCACGAACTATAAGCGTGTTGTTACTCGGTTCGAAATTTCGATCTCTTCCACGGTCTAGCCGGCGCGATCGGTTGCTAAAATACGTTCCTGAGTTTCAGAATCATTTCCGCTGCGGCCCACCCTGAGAGTGCCGCGCCCTCGACTTTTGGCCCAGCAAAGGCATCCCCGGCGATCACAAGCGGTGGGGAAGTGTGTGCAAGAATGCAGGGGCTTTCATCGACATAGAGGGGTTTGCTGTACCTCCATCCATGCACTTGGAATGTCTTTGCGCTGGATTCTCCGATCCATTCTGAAGCAGCTGCGATCAGGGAGCGTCCGCTTTCCATTCGGTCGCAGTCCCATTGTTCCAAGCTAAATGCATGTGTGGCGTGGATGGTGAGAGCGGGTTCGCTGGAGATACCCTTTGTCTGGTTGTCCGCAATCCAAGCGATCGGGGCCTCGTTCAGCGTAAGGGCACCGGGATGCGGGACGCGGGATGGACCATCGAGTATGGCCATGACAGCAAGGCATCGCTCGTATTCGATTGCCGAAAGACGCTTGTGCATTTCTGGTGTGAGTACGACTCCGCCGGCGTCGAGCAATGCCAGCGACTGCGGTACGGGTGGCGTTAACAAAACGGCCGCCGATGTGTAGGTTTCGCCCTTGGCCGTTTCAGTACGCCAGCTTGAGTTGCATGCCTGCAGACCGGTGACAGGTATTTCTAAGTGCAGATCGAGTCCGGCGGCGAGATGTTTGGCCACGGCGGACATTCCTGGGATTCCGCACCATCGGGAGTGACCATCCTCACGACCTGAAAAACCACGACACCATTCCTTCAGTGCCCGGTTTTGGCGAGTTTGCTCAAGCACGGCGGCGAATTGCGGATTCCGAGAGGTGATGAACTGGGCGCCGTGATCGAAGGTTGCCCCATCAATGCGCCGAGTCGCCATTCGACCTCCTACGGCTCGGCTTTTGTCGATGATAAGCACACGAAGGCCGGCGCGTTGCAATTCCGCAGCGGCTATCAATCCGGCCATTCCGGCACCGATGACCAGTACGTCTGTGTTTCGTTCCGTCGAATCCATTGGGTTTTTCATGTTCTTGCGAAATCGCAGGAGAAGCAATGCGCGCCACAAACTATCATGCGCTCGTCAAGAGATGCTCTTGATTCACGAACAACTCATGTAGGCATCAGCTTAAAGATGCTCTATGGTAATATGTCTTGAAT
>CAYRTN010000288.1:0-2248 GCA_964427235.1 uncultured Chthoniobacter sp.
CATTCTGCAAAAATACTAACTCTTTCAAGTTTCGCAAGCTCTCTCTCTTTCTCGGGGATTTCCTTGAAGTCCCACTCATGCTTGTGCAGGGGCAGGCTCATTTCCCGGCGACCATCTTTGTTGAAAGTCGTTTCCTGTAATTTCTGCAGAGCCTTTCCAATAAGTTTTTCACGTTGCACATCAGCCCTTGAAGAAGTGGATGCGCGTTGCTTTTTACTTCGAGAACCTTTAACCGGAATATCCTTCACTGAACCTACAAGCCTCTTCGCGGGCTTTTTATGGCTTGGCAAGGGTTTGGGTGCTGCGGGTTTCTTTTTCATGCTCTGGGCTTTCATTTTAGCTTCCTTCTTTTTGTGGTGGCTTCGCTTTTGGTCTTGGTCTTTTTCGACTCTCTCGGGAATGGAATAATGTCCTCCGCTGGCATAAGCGCACCGAGGTCAATAGAAACACGATCTTTGTGATCGGCGTAATGTTGCGCCGTGACTTTGATGTCTGAGTGTCGGAGGAATCTTGCGGCGGCGTAGATGCCGCTCTTTGTGGCAATAATCGAACCGGCCTCCTTGCGGAGCGTGTGCAATGCGCGCCTGTCCTCAACTCCATTTTGCCGAAGCCACGCCAGCAGGCAATCAAATGCGCCTTGGCAACGATAACGCTGGCCCCACGCCCTTGATCCCCCTTCTCCCGATCCGCCACCTATCACAAATTGGGAAGTCGCCTTCGCTTTATACCCTCGGAGCAATCCGCACAGAGTTGTATCAATCGCAACCTTGGCCGTGCTGTCGGCTGATTTCAGCGAACCCGCTTCCGTAACCTCGATATGGATTTCCCCTCCATCCAGATTGATCTGCCGCCAGAGCAAGCGGTCGATCTCACCCCGGCGAAGTCCCGCGCCGAGTGCCAAAAGAAGAATCTTGAAGGCTTCCGGGTTGATCTCCGCGAGGTCATCCCGTGCCTTCCCAAGAAGAATCGTCGGGTCGATCTTGCTGTGATACTTCATGGATTCCCGAGGGTAAAAATCAACCTTCGCAAAAGGGCGTGACTCCATATCCAAGGGGGGGAGATGCTTGGCTATGCTATCTTGAAAAAGCGAACGCGCCATTCGCAGGGCTGAATTGCAAGAGATTCGCGCCGCTCGTTGCCGTGCCGGATTGCTCCCACCACGATCCTTCACATACCTGATCTTCCACTCTTGGACGGCTCTCTCTGTAAAGATGGAAACAGGCGTAAGGTCAGCCTGCTGCCGAAATGTGCCGCCCTTACGGCCAAATCGTTTCTTGGTTCGCTCTACCTTTAGAATATCAGCCGCGATGTTCCGCGCAGCCCGCGCATAGGCATCAAAGGTCGTCTGGCTTTTGTCGAACACCAGTCGCGCTGCCTTGATCCATGCGCCGAGAGTGGAAACATCTTCACGTTTGGTCGGACGATGCTTCGCAAGCGCACCCTCAACCCCAAGTGCGAGCAGGTCGCCGTAAATACGTGCCGCCCTTGCCGCTGCAGCCTCTTGGTTTGATGTTCCGAGAGTAAAAGACTTCCGCACACCCCGAAATTGAATCTTCATGGAAAAGTGTGGCGATTGCTCTCCTCGGTCATTCACGGGTTTAAAAATTTTCGCCTTCCAGTAGTTCGCAGAGTTTTTGCCGGAACCCCCACGATTTTGGTTTGCCACTTGCTTGCCACTTTTTTCGTTCCGCCCTGTTTCGATTTGTTCCGATTCTATAGAAACAACTGTTCTATTCTTAAGCTTTGCTGATAAGTATTTATGTTTTTCTGTATCGCTCATATCGGCACAAAATATCACATATCAAAACATAGGCAATGCTATAATTCGTAATCGATAGGTCACGAGTTCGAGTCTCGTCGTCGGCTCCACCTCCTAATCAATGGGTTGCGAATAAAAATAGGGGCTCCAAATTTTTATTGGTTTGCCACTTGCTTGCCGCTTTTTTGGCAAGGCCCCCCTTGTTTTTCGAGTCTATAAGCTATAGTTTCGTAAAGTATTTTTTGCTCCGCTGAATTTTCCTGAGGCCATTCATTTTATTTTTGCCGCGAAGCCAGACTTCTATTGTGGAGTGAGGCGGAACGAGCAGACCTTGGTGGAATGGATGATTACACGGCAAGGCAGGATTCCGAATGAGGATTGATGATTCTTCTCCCGCGCCTGCGCGTGGAATCATAAGAAAACTCTCTCGCGCATGCGCGTATTGCTCTAGAAACTCCCCACCGCATACTGCCTCGTCTTCACGCATCA
>CAYRTN010000289.1:0-2245 GCA_964427235.1 uncultured Chthoniobacter sp.
TGCTCGATGCGCTGAACCCCGAGAGCCTCGACGACGTATCGCACAAAATCGGCCCCAATGAATTCTCCGGCGTGCGCTTTGGTGAACTTCCCTGCATCACGGGCTTTTTTCCAATAGCACGGAGCCCAGTCTCCGCGAGGGATGTCCTCGGCGCCATGGAGGTCGATTCCATCGAGATTTGACCACGCGAGCGCCATCCAAAATTGGCCTCATTTTTGAAGTATAACCATCATGGTGAATTCCGAGGAAAATTCTCACTTCGAGCCCCTGAGGCACGGCATCGCGAATAGCGACACAGACATCGCGTCCGTTCAGATTTAAAAAACAACGCATCCCGAAGGCGAAGCTGACTTCCATGTAGCGAACATTGCGAGTGAGGCGATCTGCGAAAACCGATTTGGCACACTCATGATAGCGATCTGCGCTATGGAAATAATCCCCCGCATAGCCCAAAAGCTGGTTTTCAAAATGGGCGAAGTTGTCGTATCGAAAGTCTAGTTTCCAAGACGCAGGCGGCGAGAGGTATTTGCCGGGATTGGCTTTTTGAAGAAGCTTCCATGGGAGTGCGCCCTCGATGTGGAGATGTGTCTCGGATTTGGGCAGATTGCGAATGAAGTCTTTGAGGGGGGGGCATTGGGCCAAGGGGAGGTCAACGACAACGTAGCACCTTCTCAAATTCATCCACACGAGAGGCAATGGTCGCCGTGGCTCCAGCGATACGGGCACGACGGCAGGCAGCGGCGTGCGCAACTGGATCTGTGGCCCAATCCAGAATTGCAGCTGCCAGCGCAGAGGGATTTTTAGGATCGATCACTAAGCCTGCATCCTGCTCGGTGAGGCTGATTGCAACTTCGGATTCCTTTGGCCCAACGAAAAGACAGGGACGTCCTGCCGCGAGAACTCCATAGAACTTGCTCGGAACGACAAGTCCGCACAGAGGCGGGCGCATCGTGACAAGATGGGCGTCAGCCGCAGAGAGACTCTCGGAGAGTTTGCCCGGAGGCTGCGCCGGAAGGAATCGCATGTTATCCAATCCCCGGCTAGTCGCTTCCCGCTGGATCGCGGCCCGACGGGGCCCCTCACCGATCATCAGAAATACGATATGCCTCCCGCGAAGGCTTTCGGCTGCGGTCAGAATGGCATCAAAATCATGCGCAAGGCCCATATTTCCGGAATAGGCGACCACGAAGTCTCCCTCCAAGCCATGCTGACGGCGGAAGGGGTTGTTGAATTTGTCACAGGGAGCGATCGGCGGAGCCCAGTTCGGAATAAGATGGATGTTGGCCTTAGGAATGCCGCGAGCGAACAACCTTTGCGACATGCAACGACCGATCGAGACTACCCCATCATAGCGCTGAAGCGCGAAGGAGGAAATCCCTCGCAACATCCGTGTGACGACATGACCAGAGGGAAGCACCCCCAACTCCTCAGCAACCTCGGGATAAATATCCTGCGCCCAGTGGACGATTTTGTTTTTTTTAAAAAAGGCGAGCAATGGCCCGATTGCTGCCAGCATCGGAGGATCCGTCATGGTTACGATGAAATCCGTACGCAGCAGAAGTAGGGCCCGAATCAAGAGCCAAGGGATCATGCATGCATAGCTCACGGCGCGGAGGAGTGTGCTTTTACGTGAAAACAATCCACCCGCACGGAAGATGCGAACGCCATTTAGCGAGCTGATCTTGGGAACGCCCCCCGTATCGGTCGCTAGAATGGTTACATCCCACCGGCGCGCTGCGAGGGCCTCAGCAAGCTGGCAAAGCATTTCACCGGTAGCGCCAGAGGAGGGAGGATAAACGCGATTAATGAAAAGGATGGATGGCATTTAGGTTCCGGGAGCGAGTGTGGCAGTCGGCGGCGATTTTTCAATCCACGGATGAACTCCATAGAGAATCCAGTAGGCTGGGATTTTGATAAACTCGATAGCGGCCCAAGTGTCTTCCTGACACCGCCCCTTCGGGGTATCCCACCAACCCAGTCGCGATGACGCCATATCAAAACGGATGCCGGGCACGCTCTGCTGGAAGACCGCCAAGGCACGGCGAGTGTGATACGATGAAGTAACGAGAATCGCCCTCTGGACGCCGGCTTTTTCGAGAAGTGGACGCACAAACATCGCATTTTCCAGGGTCGATTCGGACGCCGTTTCGCACGTAATGCGATCCTCGGGGACGCCCGCACGCAGAAGCGCACGACGGTTTCTCTCATTATCGCCAGTCCCCACCACAAATACACGAGGCGCGAG
>CAYRTN010000290.1:0-2242 GCA_964427235.1 uncultured Chthoniobacter sp.
TTTTGCGTTCTCCTTTTCGTAAAATTCGCCGTCGATATAAATCTTCATTGGGTGCTATGGAGCGCAGGATGTTAAAATGCGCGAGGGTAATTATTTTACGGACACCGGCGCCAGATCACAAGCCACTAAAAGAGGATTTTTCAGCCAACTCAAGAACCTCGCCGGCAAGGTAAAGCGATCCCGTCACCAGAACCGGACGCGAACCCGATAGCGCCAAGGCCAAACCGGAGGGCAAATTCTCGGCAATCGTAGAAGGCACTAGGTCAAAACCGGAGAAGCTTTCTACAGTTGCCGAGCGCTCATTTCGGACCGGCACAAAAACAAAATCTGAGGCGATCTCAGCGAGCACCTTCAACATGCCCGCGTATTCTTTGTCCTGCAGTGCTCCGAATACCACCGTGGCTCGTTCGTCTTGAAAAACCTCGCGCCACGTCTCCACAAGAGCGCGCGCGGAGTGGAGATTGTGGGCCCCATCCAGCACCAATCGGTCACTCAAAAACTGAAAGCGAGCAGGCCAACTGACTCCCTCAAGCGCGCTAGAGACACATTCCTCGGAACACGCTATGCCTGCGGCTTGAAGCGCCGCCACCGCGAGGGCGGCATTCCACTTTTGATGATGCCCAGCCAGAGCGATTTCGCCAGACCACGGAGCACTCACAAATGTGAGAGGCGCACCACAATCCAACGCCTTTGCGACTAGCACGGATGCCGCCTCTGGGGCCTGCGGCGCGGAAACCACGGGAACACCACTTTTGATGATTCCTGCTTTTTCTCCGGCAATCTTGGGAAGCGTTTCCCCAAGCCAAGTCATATGATCCATGGCAATCGGGGTGATCACCGAGACGAGCGGAGTGACGGCATTCGTCGAATCCAATCGCCCGCCCATACCGGTCTCGAGCACAACAAAATCACACCCCTGCGCGGCAAAGTAATCCAGCGCCAAGATCGTCGCTATTTCAAAAAAAGTGGGGCCGTTCTCCCATTCCTCAACCGCGCCCCTGATCCGCGATAAACCAGATGCGGCCTCCGACTCGGAAATCATTTCGCCATTGACCCGAATCCTCTCGCGAAAGTCTTTCAGATGCGGCGAAGTGAAGAGCCCCACGCGATAGCCCGAGCGGCGCAAAATGGCATCCAACATAGCGCAGACCGATCCCTTGCCATTCGTTCCTGCGACATGCAGGAAGCGGAGATTTTTGTCGGGGCGCCCCAACGCATCCAAAAGCCGATGCGTTTTTTCCAAACCGAACTTAATGCTCGATTCTCGCGTGGAGTAAAGCCACGCGAGGCCATCTTCCCAGGTCACTTTTGCCCCAGATATCCGAGGATGCTCCCGAGCGTGTCGCGCATCTTGTCGCGACTGACGATCAAGTCAACGAGCCCGTGCTTTTCCAAAAATTCCGCCGTCTGGAAATCGGATGGCAACGTCTGGTGGGTCGTTTCGCGGATCACGCGAGGGCCGGCAAAACCAATCATCGCCTTGGGTTCAGCGATAATGATGTCACCCAGCGAGGCGTAACTGGCCATCACTCCAGCCGTGGTGGGATTCGTGAGAATGGTGATGTAAGGCAGGTTGGCTTGGGCATGCAGGGCGAGAGCGCCGCTGGTTTTGGCCATTTGCATGAGGCTGAGCATACCTTCATACATACGAGCTCCGCCCGAGGCGCAAACAAGAATGACAGGCATCTTGTTCTTGGTGGAATGCTCGATGATGCGAGTCACCTTTTCCCCAACGACAGATCCCATAGTGGCAGCGAGAAAATTGAAATCCATCACCCCAAGCCCCACCCGGTGGTCATGGATACGTCCCTCACCAGTGATAATCGCATCCACAAGCCCTGTCTTTTGTTTGTAACTTTGGAGACGGTCGGCATAGGTCGTCACACCCTTGAATCCGAGCGGATCCACGGAGGACATCACGGCATCCATTTCCACAAAGCTTTCGGCATCCACAAGGCTTTCGATGCGTTCGCTCGAGCCCAGATTCATGTGGTGATCGCATTTCGGACAAACCTGCAAATTCTCGGAAAGAGCGAGATTGTGAATCACCTCGCCGCACGCGGAGCACTTCGTCCAAAGACCGGTCGGCATTTCACGGGTTTTTCCACCGAGTGAGCGGAGAATAGGTTTTTTAAAAATCGCCATGGTTTTTTATGAATGAGGTTTTTTTCTTAGCCACGGGCCACAGTGAGCGCCCGCACGCTGGAGGCCCCCCGCTCGAGAAGAACGGCTGCACAGGCAT
>CAYRTN010000291.1:0-634 GCA_964427235.1 uncultured Chthoniobacter sp.
GCCCATTGCGGCGGGATCTCATAGGCCAAGTCAACGCTCAGGAGCTCCCGCCCCCTGACGCCAACCATGTCCCCATCTTTGGGTACGCCGAGGCTGCCGAATGCGTAGCCGCGTACGGTCTGGTCGCCACCTGTGCGAAACAGCAGGTCTTCGGGGATGCGGTCGCCCTGCGCGTCGCCACTAAAAAATACGCGGCCAGCTTGCAGACGCAGCACAGTATGCCAATGCGGATTAAGCGGGCGCAACCAGATCCCTTGCAACAAAACGCGGCCAATATTATTTTCATTGAGCACACCACCCACGCCGGCCTGTAATTCAATGCCGGCCATGTAGCCACGCCGTGGTGCCAGTGGCGAATCGAATTGGCGCCGCACAAGCGTATAGCCACCAATCAACGCGCGCCGGCTCAAGGTGTCAAGGCCGGGTAGGGTGCGTCGGTCGACTAACAGCGAGACAGACAGCACACGTTCGTCGCTGCGAGACGGCGTACTTAGTCTGGCGCTCGTGCGAATTTTTTCAATCTCTTCGCCCGTGATCGTGCTGCGCGCAATCGTCGACTCTACGCTGGGCATCCAGCCTGCCAGCATGTTCTGATACAGGCCCTGCTGCAGAGGCTCAAAATACAGCTCGCCAC
>CAYRTN010000291.1:644-2236 GCA_964427235.1 uncultured Chthoniobacter sp.
TTCAAGCCGCCAGTTGCGGTCTAAAAAGCGTCGGTCCAGCCATTTGATTTGTCCGCGCACGCCGCTATCCGTTGACACACCCAGCCCCAAGCCTAAACGCCGGCTATCGACTTCGGTCACCTCTAAGCGTATCGGTACCTGTGCGGCGTTTGCCGGATCAGGATCAATGGTGGCAAAAGCCGAACGAAAATAGCCTGTGTCGAGGACCCGGGCTTGTAATTCAGCGAGGCGATCTTGTGAGAATGGCTCACCCTCTCGGATCATATTGCTGCGTGCAATGAACGTTGGCGGATAGCGCTGTAATCCGTGAATTTCCAAGGGCCCAAATTTGAACGCCGGCCCGGAATCAATGGTCACTATCAAGTGCGCTGTGTGTTTGACCGGATCAATCTCGGCGCGGCTGTCAACGAGCCGCGCAGCAGGAAAATCCCGTACTAGCAGCGGCGTAAGCAGTTGCTGCTTGGCGGCGTCCCATCGCGCTTGTCGAAACGGCTGACCTGGTGCGAGCAGCCAATTTTTTTTAAGCGCAGTAATACGGGGCGCATCCTGTTCGATGGCGCCGATGAAGTGCAAATCAACAGTCTGGATGCGGGTGGCTTCGCCCGGCGTGACATGAAAACGTACTGTGGTGGTCTGTGGTGTTTGATGGGCAGCGACGATAATACTGGTTGAAACAATCACTGAGAAAAAGCCTTCTGTGGCCAACAACTCTTTAATGTGCTGTGGGGTGAGGGCGATCAGCCTCTGGCGCTCGGTCGGGTTAAGCGCACTATCGCGTAATATCTGCAACTGTTCACGCAATAGCGGCAAGAAGGCATCGGCGCCGAGGATGTCGACCGACTCAGTTGCCGGTGTTGGCTGCGCGAAGCAGCAAGGACCTAACAGGCTCAGCATCAGCATCACACTGACCGGTGTCCGCCCAATTAGTCGCTTGGGCCAGCATGATTCGCGCATAAGACATCAGAAAAGGGAGGCATGGATTGACTGCGAGCTTACGTTGCAGGCAATCAAAGCTGTTTGTTCAAGATCAAATGCAGACGGGACATGACGCAGCGAAGGGATCGGTTTTGCTAAACATAAAAAAACCGCCTCTCTCGCAGGCGGTCTTGCTTGAATTTATGCGTATTGGCCGCAATTATTTTTTTATTTCAACCAGGGAGCTGTCATGCGTACCTTTTTAAGGCTAGTCCTGCTCAGCTTGGTGGTGTCGCTCAGCGGTTGTGGCTACAACACCTTGCAGTCCAGCGATGAACAGAGTAAGGCGAGCTGGTCCGAAGTCGTCAATCAATATCAGCGTCGCGCGGATCTCGTGCCCAATCTGGTCAATACCGTCAAAGGCTATGCAGCGCACGAGCAGCGGGTGTTGACGCAAGTAACGCAGGCGCGTGCGCAGGTGGGGGCAGTGAATCTTACGCCTGAGGCGCTCAATGATCCCGCTGCGCTGGCCAAATTTCAGGCCGCCCAAAGTCAGCTCTCGAGTGCGCTATCGCGTCTTTTGGTGGTCAGCGAAAATTATCCGCAGCTCAAAGCCGATGCCGGATTCCGTGATTTGCAGGCCCAACTTGAAGGAACCGAAAACCGGATTACTGTTG
>CAYRTN010000292.1:0-1012 GCA_964427235.1 uncultured Chthoniobacter sp.
CGGAAAAGTTTTTAAATTAAAATTACTTCCATCAGGAATAGTTAGAGGAGATAAAATTTCAATTATTGGAAATGGAGTTGTTATAGATCCTTGGGCATTACTAGAAGAGATTGAAGAGATTAAAAAAAAGGGTGTTGATGTTAACGAAACGTATCTCTCTGTTGTGCTCAACCAAAAAGCCTTTGTGCCACGCGTATCGCACGGATGCGAGGTAGGGGGAACAAGCAGGAAACCGTCGTTGTGCGTGTGATGAATTAGACACGGAGGTCTCAAGGAACTGCGCGCTTATCGCTGAGTCTTGTACGAACACTTCTTGGGTCTCAGTGGTGGTTAAGCATATTGTAAGATAGCGATTGTTTGCGAGGTGGGCGTTGCACAGTTCGAGATAGTTGGAAGTCGTGATGCAGTCACCGGCCGTGACGAGGAGGTGTTGCGGTGATCCGAATGCCTTCGCTGCGTGAGCGATGTCGGAAAGGTCTCCAGAGCGAAAGAGAGATGTGCCAAAAACCGTGATGTCAAAATCACGGTCAAGGTGATGTTCGCGTAAGCATGCAATCGTGGCCCCCGCGTTACGACCCGCGCAGAGAGCAAAGCGCCTAATTCCAGCCTCTTTGAGTTGGTGCATCTTGTGAGCGATGAGAGGTTCGCCCTTAAGCGGGAGGAGACACTTGGGAGTGTTTTCTAGCTCCTTTATGAAATCATACGGGAAGGGAGATGGCAGCGAGGATCCGCGGGGATCTTCAACTCGTCGCTCGGACGCGCGCAGCTCAGTGCGAACGCTCTCCACAAATCGGGAGCCACGACCGCCACACAAAATGACCGCAGTGTCGATTGCCATTCGGGGATTGTGGCCTATTTGGAAGGATATGCAAGGGATGCGGCAGGTTGGACCCGTATTTGGCCAGGCTTTGCGTATGAGGTGCAAACTCCTGTAAAATGCTAGAAAAGGCCCTTTCCTCTCGACTTATTGGGGGTGTTTCTCTCAGTAGGGTGGTAAGTGGCTGGATTCGCA
>CAYRTN010000292.1:1022-2231 GCA_964427235.1 uncultured Chthoniobacter sp.
CGTCCGTGGTCATGTCTGGTTTCCTTCTGCTCGTCTTAGTCGGGGCCCGAATGTGCATGTGCGCTGCTGAAGACCTCACCAATCTGGGTGGCGCTCTCTCAACTGATCTTGAAGGTCAAAACGCCATCCAGGTTAGCGCTCCCAACGTAGTAGGGACTTCAAGGGCCGCAGAGCAAGCTGCTGGATTTCCCGTTTTTCACCGCACGACCGGAGTTGCTGAGGGGCTCGGTCCTAAGTTTGCAAACAATTCTTGCGCCGGCTGTCACGTCGATAACGGCCGTGGGCCTACAGCGTTCGGTGTCCCGTCTCGTGGCGGTAGCTCGATGATCGTCAAGGTGAAGGCGCGCGGTCTCCTTGGTGATGGATCCGCACCTGAGGTTCCAGGGATCGGCGGCCAAGTGCTTGACCAGACAGTAGGTGCGCCGATTAAACGTACGGTGAAAGTCACCTGGGAGCCGGTGCCCGGTCGCTATAAGGACGGCACGCCATACACGCTGAGAAAACCCACGATCGTTTTACCAAAAGCATATAAAGTTCCCCGTGGTGCGGCGTTGTCGCTTCGGATGTCTCCTCCTCTTATCGGAATGGGACTCCTTGAGGCTGTTCAAGACTCTTTGATCGTAAGGTCGAGCGATGCGCGGGATGCTAACGGCGATGGTATCTCGGGGCGAGTAAATTGGGTGAGAGATCGAGTCAAGGGTGGCTATTCGGTCGGTAAGTTCGGGCTTAAGGGAAATCATCCGACGGTACTGCAGCAATCAGCATCGGCGCTCTACCATGACATGCAGATAGCAAATCCTATCTTTCAAGAGAAAGATGGAATTCAGGAAGCGACCGATCAGGATCTTCATTCTCTTGCAATTTATCTCCGCCTCGCTGGTGTACCAAAAGCGCGATCGCAAAATGAGCCCTCGGTTCTCGCCGGTAAAGATATCTTTAAGCAACTTCGTTGTGATGCATGCCACACCATGACGATGGTGACGGGAGTGCATCCTGATCCCGAGCTTTCTAACCAGACGATTCACCCCTTTACTGACCTTCTGTTGCACGACATGGGGCCTCGCCTCAGTGATGGATGGAACGAGTACTCGGCTGGTCCTCAAGAGTGGAGGACCACGCCGTTATGGGGACTTGGATTCTCAGCTCAACTGGTTAAGCGGAGAGCCTTCTACCTCCATGACGGTCGCGCGCGAACGATCGAGGAGGCTA
>CAYRTN010000293.1:0-2223 GCA_964427235.1 uncultured Chthoniobacter sp.
TCGCGAAGCCATGGAAGAAGTTTTGCTTGTCCAAGACTTAAAAGTTTTGCATCGGTAACTGCAGTTGCAGTTGATGTGCGTGGGCCTGGATCAAAGAGGCTGAGTTCGCCAAACATTTCGCCGGGTCCAAGAATTGATAGAAGGTTTTCACGTCCATCACCACTTGAAGTTCCAAGCTTGAGCTTTCCTTCAACGATTACGTATAGGTGATCACCATCTGCGCCTTCGGCAAATAAAACACTTCCCTTGGAAATCTTCACTAAATCCATCTGTGCGCGAAGAGAAGCCGAAGCGGCTTCATCAAGGGCGGTAAAGAGCGGTGCTCTGTGTACGGCATCTAAATCTATGGTCACGGGTAGTACTTTAGCCTCATGCCCGCAGATAGTGAAACCCGCAAAGAGGCTCGGGCTGTGTATCGAATATTGAGCAAGACATACCCAGAGATCCGCTGCGAACTAGATTTTAAGAATCCGCTGGAGTTAATAGTTGCTACCGTCTTGAGCGCACAGTGCACAGATAAGAGAGTTAACACCATTACCCCAGCACTGTTTAAGAAGTATAAAACTGCAAAAGCATATGCAGGAGCAGATATTCATCAGCTGGAAGAACTGGTGTTTCAAACTGGTTTTTATCGTGCAAAGGCCCGTCATATAAAGGGAATAGGAATCACATTACTCGAGGAGTTTAATGGTGAAGTTCCCAGAACACTTGAAGAGTTAATTACCCTGCCAGGAGTTGGTCGCAAAACTGCAAACGTTGTTTTAGGTCATGCATTTGATATTCCTGGAATCACAGTTGACACACATTTTGGTCGCTTATCTCGCCGCTTTGGTTGGACTAAAGAAATGGATCCAGTGAAGGTAGAACGGATTGTTGGTGAGTTAATCCCTCAAAAAGAGTGGACAAACTTGTCTCAGCGAATGATTTGGCATGGCCGGCGAATCTGTCATTCACGCAAGCCTGCCTGCGGTGCATGCCCTGTTGCAAAGATGTGTCCAAGTGTTGGTATTGGTGAAATGGATGTTGCAAAGGCAAAGTTGTTAGTTAAGACAGACAAGGATTTTCGATGAAGAGAGTAGCCATAGCAGTTGCAGTGTTGCTGCTTGCTGGATGTTCTTCGCCTTCAGAAAAAGTTGCTGGTCAAGTTGTTTCTTGTGAAAGTATTAAAAGTCGTACAACACAAGATTCATTAGTGTTGGATTGTTTAGATGGTGGTGTTGGTGCATCAGTAGGTTCAATCAAGGGTCCGGCAATTATTAATGTGTGGGGATCATGGTGTGGTCCATGCAAAGAGGAGATGCCAATCCTGCGCTCTTTCTATGAAAAGGCCCAAGGCAAAGTTTTACTCTTAGGCATCGATGTGGAAGAGGCTTCTATTGAAGATGGCCGTACGTTTGTAGAAAAAAATGGGATTACTTGGCCAAATCTTTTTGATGCAGATGGCAAATCTCGGGCCTATTTTGGAATGGGAGTTCCAGTTACATGGTTTATTGCAGCAGATTCAAGCGTGGCCTATAAACATATTGGCGTGCTGAAAAATGACAGTGAATTGATTTCACTTACATCTAAGTACTTAGGTGTGAAGCTTTAATCTTCAGATTTTGCGCTCTGCAAGCCCTCTGAAATCAACTTCATAACATTTGGATCAGCCAAGGTTGTTGCATCTCCCACTACTCGGTTTTCAGCCACATCTTTGAGAAGTCTGCGCATGATTTTGCCACTTCGAGTCTTTGGAAGCTCATTCACAATCAAGATCTGACGAGGTTTAGCGATTGCACCAATTTCTTTAGTAACGTGATTGCGTAGAGCTTTATTGAGTTCTTCGCCATCTGCGTGTTCAACACCACCACGCAAAATTACAAAGGCCACAATCCCCTGTCCCGTCATTGCATCGGCAGCTCCAACCACAGCTGCTTCTGCAACTGCTTCATGTGAAACAAGTGCTGATTCAACTTCAGTAGTTGAAATGCGGTGACCAGATACATTCATCACATCATCGACTCGGCCTAATAACCAAATTGCACCTTCATCATCGAGTTTTGCGCCATCACCTGCAAAGTAAATTCCTTCAAAGCGGGACCAATACGTCTCTTTATATCGTTCATCCTCGCCCCAAATACCGCGAAGCATGGATGGCCATGGTTGATCAAGAATTAAGTAACCACCATGCCCATTGCCAACTTCACCAGCATTGTCATCAACAACTTTGGCACTAATTCCAGG
>CAYRTN010000294.1:0-2220 GCA_964427235.1 uncultured Chthoniobacter sp.
CTTCGGTGATCGGCAGGCCGATCGGTTTTTTCAGCAGCTCGAATTTCCAGGACATTTTTGGTCTCTCTACTCGACAGGCTTGAAAAGCGGTCAACCAGAAGGCTTGCTGTTGCCCCTCTGCTTTGCTACAAGTGTTCCCTTGACCCTAACCCTCTCCCCGCAAGCGGGGAGAGGTGATGTTTATTGCTCAGGCGGTCAGCAGGCTGCGCAGCTTGGTGACGTTGCCGACCTTCTCAAGACTCCACACCGCATCGCACAGCTTGCGCGAGCGTGACGCGCCGAGGATCGGCGCCATCAGGTGGTAACACTTCTCGTCGACCTGGGCGCGGGTCATCGGGTTCTGCGCGGTGCCGAGCACCGCTTTGACGTGGTTGCGCAGTGTTTTGCCATTTTTCAGTTTCAGCTCGACGATGCCCTGGCGTGACGGCAGCGCCGCGGTCAGCGCGTCGTCGCCGTACAGCGTGATGCGTTTGCGCAGATCGAGCACGCGTTTGTCGTACATGCGTTTCTCGTCGTGCGAGGACTTGAAGGTGACGATGCCGTCGATCAGCATCACCGCGCACATGTGCTGCATGCAGATGTCGGGCATGTTGCGGTTGTCAGTGGTGTTGGCGGCCTGGTGGGCGACGCGGATGGTCAGCTTGTCGACGTCGGCGGCCTTGACGCCGTGTTCGCGGATCAGTTCCAGCAGGCCGTCGAGCGGCGCCTGGATCGGTGAGCCGACCGACCAGCGCTTGATGTTGGTGTTCATGATCTCGTAGACCTTGCCCAGATCCTTGGTCAGGCGCTGCGGCTGCGGTGCTTTGCCGATGCGGCGGGTTTCGTCATAGGCGATGAAGAAGTTGCGCTCGCCCGAGAACACGTCTTCAACCGCGGTAAAGCCTGAAGCGACCATCGATGCCGCGGCAGTGCCGTTGCGCGCCGGCATGCCGCCGAAGTCGAACGCCTTTTCGATATGTTCTTCATCGCGCATCCAGCACGAAATACCCGAACACTGCTGTGCGGTGTACGACAGCGCATGGCGCATGCCGTCGTAGTTGAGGCCTGCCAGCAGCGAGGCTGCAGCGGCGGCGCCGAAGCTGGGGCCGAAGCTGTGCGTCGAGTGGCCGGCCTGGCGGAAATCATAGGGGTGCAGCGACAGGTTGAGCCGTGCGCAGAGGTCGTAACCCAGTGCAACGGCGCGCAGCAGTTGCGTGCCGCCGGATTTTTCGCGCTCGCCCATCGCCAGTGCCGCCGGCACGATGGCGCAGCCGGGGTGTGACAGCGAGGCGGCGTGAGAATCGTCGGTTTCGTCGGCGTGCGCGAGCATGCCGTTGATGTGTGCGGCCTGCTCGGCATTGGTGACGATCTTCGAGCCGATCACCAGCGCCTGCGGCGCGCCACCGAGTGTTTTGGCATAGGCAATCGCCTTGGTGCCCGGCAGCAGACGCGAACCCGAAACCATCGCGGCGATGGTGTCGAGCAGATGGTGTTTGGTTTTTTCGGCAACGTGTTTCGGCAGCGGCTTTTTCGCGGCACCGGCCATATAGGTGGCCAGTGTCTTCATCAGCGGAGACACGGTTGTTTTGGAATTGGTTTTTGATTTCTTGCTCATGGCATCAGTACTCCGCCGTTAACGTGAATGGATTGACCGGTAATGTAACGCGCGTCGGGTCCGCACAGCATGCGTACCATCGCCGCGATTTCCTGGGGCTGGCCGCGACGGCCGATCAGCGGCAGCGTCTTGCGGAAATCCGGGCGCTCGGGCGCGCCGGGCAGGCCGCGTACGGTGTCAATCGGACCCGGCACCACGCAGTTCACCGTGATGTTGTATTCGGCCAGGTCATGGGCCACCGCCTTGGTCATTGCGGCGAGACCGCCTTTGGCAGCGACGACATGCGAGCGGTGCAGTGCGCCCTTGTGACCGGTCATGCCGCCGGTATAAATCAGAGTGCACGGATGGCGGCGTTGCTGACCACCATGTCGATGCGGCCGAACTGCTTGATGGTTTCATCGACCAGGTGTTTCACCGCATCCGGATCTGTGACGTCGCCCATGCACAGCGCGGCTTTGCCGCCGGCTTTCTGGATCATTGCCACGGTTTCCTCGCCGGCTTCGCGTGACGTGTTGGCATTGATCATCACTGTTGCGCCACCCGCCGCGAGTGATCGCGAAATGGCGCGGCCGATGTTGCGCGCGCCGCCGGTTATCAGGGCAACCTTTCCGGCGAGGTCATCGCCG
>CAYRTN010000295.1:0-1804 GCA_964427235.1 uncultured Chthoniobacter sp.
GTTTTAGATCAAGCGATTGCAAAAGCATACCTTGGCTTATCTCGAAAAGTAGTTGATGAAGAATCAGAGGTTCTCTTAGCATTTTGGCGTTACCTTACTAATGTTGGAGACCCAGTCATCCGCAAGCATTTGGCCATGGCCGATCACTTGCAGTTTGTAAAAATGAACTCGCAGGCAGGTCGGCCATTCATTTGGGTGCAGACTGCTGATCCAAAGCCGATTGATCAAGAGTTAATGAATCGGTATCTGAGTGATTACGCGCAATATGCGACCGTAGTGCAAGTCAATTTAGATTGGCAATCAGTCGCCTTATGGTCTGAGGCGCTATCAGGATTAGATGCGCAAGGTGAGATTACCATTACAAATGCTGAGGAGCAAAAGCAAGTTACCAATAATATTGAGGCCAGTCGGCATGATGGGTGGCGATTGCTTGCAGCAAGGCGTTTTGAAGAATTGGCTTGGGGCGCGACTAAATCTATTGAGAAGTACTTGATCGCAGGCAAGACAAATATTGCACTAGTTGCACAAGATCGTTTAGCGGCGCGCAGAGCGCGTGCATTACTGAGTCGCTTAGGTAGCTCACTGCAGATACGTGACGAAACTGGTTGGAAGTTATCTACCACCAGAGCGGCCGCCGCTTTTGATAGTTGGTTAGAACTCATTCGTGCCCCTAAAGAGGGGCCTAGTGCAAGCACCTTGCTCGAGTTTTTACAAAACCCCTATTTTGATCTTGCACGCAGTCTAAACATCTCGCCTGAAATGAGTATTGGGCTAACAGCGCAATTAGAGGACATTTTGATTGCGAGTCAGGCTAAGTCTGGATGGCAGACTTTTTTGATGGCCATTGAGAGAGCCAATTACTACGCCGCAACAAATGGAGGATTGCCTAATGAACAACTTCATCAGCTGATTACTTTTGTAAGTCAGCGTCATAGGGCGTGGCAACAGGAAATCTTACCCTGTTCGTCTGCCTACAATCTTTTGCAAGATGATCTTCAAGAGATGGGAATGCATGATCGTCTTGAGAAAGATTCGGCAGGCAAGCAGCTATTAGAGACTCTTAAGAATTTTGATCTGAGTACTGGCGCACACCATGATGTCAAAATGCGCTTACCAGAATGGCTAAGTCTATTAAAAACAGTTATTGAGGAAGCCTCTTACGAGGAAGAGGGTGGAGAAGCAAAAGCAACCCTGAGCATCTTGCCGCTGAGCTCGACACGTCTGCGTCAATTTGATGCGGTAGTTCTAGTCGGCTGTGATGAACAGCAGTTACCCGCTTTTTCTGAGCCACCATTATTTTTCTCCGATACGCTCAATGGTTTTCTCAAGTCTTCCACTATTGCCGCTCAATATGTTCAGCAGGCGAGAGACCTTTCTGGTTTATTAACATCTTGCCCGAATGTAGATTTACTTTGGCAAAGCAAGAGCAAGAGTGGTGAGCCACTGAGAGCCTCTGCTTGGATACAGCGATTGCAGGCGGCTCTAAAGCATCGAGATCCATTACACGTGACTGATCTGAAGTTTGAGCCTTACATGGGGCAATCAGATCCAATCCAAATGGCGGTGAGTACCCCTGATAAAAATTTGGCAATTCCGGTAACGGTTTCTCCAAGCGCCTATAAGGCTTTGCGTGATTGTCCTTATCGTTACTACGTCGGTAGCTTACTCGGATTGCGCAAAGCAAAAGAATTTGAAGAGGGTTTTGATGCATCCTTGGCTGGTCAAACCTTGCATGCACTTTTGAAAACATTTTTTCAGGCGTTGAAGACTGAAGAAGAAAAATCTCACTCTCCCATTCATCAAG
>CAYRTN010000295.1:1814-2217 GCA_964427235.1 uncultured Chthoniobacter sp.
TCTTATGCTCTGAGAAAGAGTTTGAGCGCTTAATTGCAGGTGATGCGAGAGTACTAGGAACCTTACGCGATTGGCAGAAACAAATTCCTAGCTTTATTGATTGGCAACTTCAGCGTGAGCAAGAAGGTTGGCGTTATCACGATGCTGAATTGCCAGTAGGTTTTACCTTGACTTTAAAAGACCCCGATGGCATTGCAAGAGAGATCAATATTGCTGGACGCGCAGACCGATTTGATATTCATATAAATGATGATACTGCCGCTGCGGTCATTGATTACAAAAACCAAAAGATGAAAAAGATCAAGGATCGTGCTGAATACATCTTAAATGATCCTCAATTGTTGATCTACGCTCGTGCCGCTAATGAGAACTCAATTGCAGCGCATCTTCCTGGGCGCAGGGT
>CAYRTN010000296.1:0-2212 GCA_964427235.1 uncultured Chthoniobacter sp.
TGCCGTGGCCGGTGCAGTCGACGAAGAGTTTGCCGGAGAATTTTTTCTCGCGGCTCGTGGAGGTGTTGAGCGACGTGACGGACATGATTTTTCCGCCGATCGTGGTGGCGGCGTAGACGTGCTCGTTGAGGAAGAGCGAAATGTTTTTCTCGGCGCGCAGGTGCGCTTCCTTTTTGGCGTCGCCGAATTCCTCGTACGTCCCGGGGGAATTCTTCGCTTTGTCGGCGAACTCTTCGATCATCTCGCCGATGTGCGGGTAGTTGCCGCGGCGCACGAGGCCCATGGCCCAGACGCGGATTTCGGAGGAGCCGTTGCCACCGAGGACGGGGCGATTTTGGATGAGGGCGACCCTGAGGCCCATGCGTGCCGCGGAGAGGGCGCTGCCCATGCCGCCGTAGCCGCCGCCAACGACGACGAGATCGAACTCACCCATGTTCTGCGGTTCGGTGGGGTGGCCGAGGGTAGTCTTGCGCCAGGCGGAGAGCGGGGCGGTGTCGTTGGGCGGCGGCGTCGTGAGATCGGTGGTGAAGTAAAGCGCGTCGCAGCGGCCATCGAAGCCGAGGAGGTCGCGGAGGGCGAGGGTGTTTTCTTTTTTCGCGATCGTGACGGTGCCGCCGTCGTGCCAAAACCACGTTGCGCTCTTGGTACCGAAGGTTTCGGCGAGCGGTTGGCCGTTGAGGAGGACTTGGAATTTTCCAGGCGTCCCCGGGGCTTTCCATTCGGCGACCCAATCTTTCGTGCGGACCCAGACGCGATACGTGCCGGTGGTGGGGAAGGAGACGGTGGTGGTGGCGTCTTTGACGGGTTGACCGAGACCGTGGGCGATCAGGTAGGGCGAGCCCATGATGTCGATGAACTGCGTGTCGAGGGACCAACCGCCGGGGGAGGCGAAGGATTCGGCTTCGACCAGGAGATGGTCGGCAGAGCGGGCCGCGGGAGCGAGGGCGGTGAATGCTAGGAGGGCGAGTGGGAGGAGGCGTTTCATTGAAGGAAGAGAATTTTTAACCACGGATGGACACGGATGAACACGGAGAGAAGCGGCGAGAGATCAGTCGTAGGTAAGTTGGGCGGTGGCGGTGGTGGGGGAGTCGGCGATGACGCGCAGCCAGTAGGCTTGGTAACCGGCGGGGAAGGTGTGGGAGGCGGATTTTCCGGCGGGGACGTCGAGGGTGGTGTAGTTCACCCAAGAGCCGGTGCCGGTGAGATCGACTTCGACACGGACGCGAACAGCGGTGGGCGAGGTATGGGAGACGGAGAGTTTCTTTTGGTCGTAGCCCGTGAGCAGATACGGGTCGGAGGGCGTGCCGGCGGTGATAGCGGTGTCTTTCCACGGACCGCCAACGCCGGTGGGTTTGCCGAAGGCCCAGAGGTCATCGACGGCGCCGACCCAGACGGCGGCTTTGCCATCGGCGGAGCGAATGACGTGCGGGTTTTTGACGGAAGCGTCGGTGGTGACGCCGGACATTACGAGGAGACCGCGCCAACTGGCGTAGTCGTGGATTGCGCGGTTGTGCGTGGCGACGGGGCGGACCTTGGCGATGCCGCCGGCGTTTTCGGCGGGGAATTCGAAGAAGGTGCCGCCGGCATTGAGGAGATCGCGTTCGGTGCAGACTTCGCGGTCGACGCGGATCGGGCCGTGGGGCGAGGTGCCGTCGAACGCGGCGTGACCGCGGGGGAGGCGCCAGTGTTTGCCCTGCTCGTCGGTGTAGATCACGGAAGCGGCATCGAGGCCGATGGCGGTGGCGGGCGGGGTGAGGTTGGCGTGCGCCCATTTCGCGGCGGCGGCGTCCTCGGTGCGGTAGAGCTGCAGGTCGGGGCCCAGCTCGTAGAACGTGTCGCCGACGGTGACGCCGAGGGTTTTCTTCTCGGCGGCGCGGGCGTGGAGGAGGGCACCGGTGCCGCTAGTGGTGCCGAGGCCGGCGAAGCGGGCGTCCGCGGTGGTGGTGCGGGTATCGCGATTGCGGTAGGCGAAGACGGCGGTGGCGTGGGGGAGGTCGCGGGAAGCGCGGACGCGAATCCAGGCGGCGCGGTCGGTGGCGGCGAAGGCGGTGAACGTGTAGCCGGCCGCGGGGACTTCGACGCGCCGGAGTTCGGTCCACTGGTTGTTGCCGGCGCGGTCGACTTCGAGGGTGAAGGTCGCGGGTGCGGCGTCGTCGTGGGTGAGGTGGAGGAGACGTTCGTCGTAGCCGGAGAAGAGGAAGGCGTCGGAAGG
>CAYRTN010000297.1:0-2191 GCA_964427235.1 uncultured Chthoniobacter sp.
AGACCACCGCGCTGGCTAAAAATGGCTCGGCGCGCAGCACCCCCGGCAGCGCTTCGATCTGATGCAATACGTTCAGGTTAAGGCTCTCATTGAAGGTGATCGTTACATCGTCGCGCTGGGCAACCCGAAACTGTACCCGGATGATTTCATTTAACGCGTCGAAAGAAAATTGGCCGGTAATAATTAAAGCGCCCGATAAGGACAAGCCGAGCACCGTCAGCCAGCCAGCCGGCGCGATAGTGACTTGGTGAGTCGGGCCGCATCGATTCGGCTGGTGTGAGCCGCCAGACCCGTTGCACCGCCAGCGCTGCGCCGATACCGGCTGCGGCAATGGCCAGGCTCAGTGCAATGAGCATGATCTGCGGCGAAAGCGAAAAATGTAAACGTGGAAAATGGAAAAACCGTGCATACAGCTGCGCAAGTCCGGCGCCGAGCCAACTACCCAACACCATGCCAGCCACGGCACCGATGACAACAGTAGCCATCGCAAACTGCAAAAAATGCAGGCCCACCCGCATGCTGCTGTAGCCGAAACTTTTCAACAGCCCGATCTGCGCGCGCTGCAACGCGGCTAGTCTTAGCAGCACGTTGTGAATCAGGAAGGCAGTTACACCTAAAAAAATTGCTGGTAGTACTGTGGCACTTACACGGGTCTGCGCCAATTCGTTAGCGATGAATTGATGTGAGAGCTGATCAGCACGTCCGATTGCACCCAGACCACCGTAACCGGCTAATACCAGATCAAGCTGGCGAATAACTTCGGACTGGCTTGCGCCGGGTGCCAGGCTCACGGTAATGTCGTTGCAGCCATCGCGCATGTCGAGCAGGCCGGCCAAGGCATCGCGGTCCATCCACAACACGCCAAAGCGACGGTTGTCTGGAAAGCTGTTGCCGCGGATTTCATTAATGTATTCGGGCGAGATCGCAATGCCGGTAATGCTGAAACGCTCGCGTCGGCCATTGATAACTGCGTGAATCACCGAGCCTGGCTTGAGCGCATTGGCTTTGGTAAAACTCTCGCTGGCCAGTAATTCGTGGCCGTCACCTTGATGGGGCAGGCGTCCGCTGCGCAAGTGCACCCGGTTTAAACCGGATGCAGGGCGCGATGGCAAGGACACCAGCCGGCCGGTGGCAGGCTCGTCCAGACCCGGCACATCGAGGGCTGCTTCAAATACGACGCGGGCATCGACTTCGGCCACGCCGGCAATGGCGCCAATCCGCGGTACGACCGTTAGCGGAGCGCGTCGCAAACTCGTGAAGACATCGGCAAAACGGTACTGCGTGTAATAGCTGGTTTGTGCTTCCAGTAACGCTTCATACGCGCCACGCAGCGTGACAAAACTGGCGATGCCACACAAGGCCACGGCGGCGATGGCGGCAGCCTGTCCGCGCAAACGCCACAGATCCCGCCCGAGTTTGATATGCAGCTTCACCATGACAAAGCCGATGGCGAGAGCCGCTGTGCGTTGCGGGTGATGCCGGTGATCTGTCCGCTCGAGAGCGATACCACCCGGTGTGCCATGCCGGCGATAGCAGCGTTATGGGTAATGATGACGGTGGTGGTACCCAGCTCGCGATTAATCTGCTCAAGCACATCGAGTACCAGCTTGCCGGTAGAAAAATCAAGTGCGCCGGTCGGTTCATCACAGAGCAAAATATCGGGGCGTTTGGCAATCGCGCGCGCGATCGCCACGCGCTGCTGTTCACCCCCGGAGAGCTGCGACGGAAAATGATGGAGCCGGTCGGACAGACCCACCCGCGCCAGTGCTTCAGAGGCGTCCATGGGGTTGGCGCTGATCTCGGTGACCAACTCGACATTTTCCAGCGCAGTGAGGCTGGGGATGAGATTGTAAAACTGAAAAACAAAGCCCACATGCTCACGTCGGAATTGGGTCAGGGCGGCATCGTCCGCTTGCGCCAGATCATGATCCAGATAGTGCACGCTACCGCTCGTGGGCGTGTCGAGGCCACCCAAAATATTGAGCAAAGTTGATTTGCCACTGCCGGAGGCGCCAAGTAGCACAATGAATTCAGAGGCCATCAGATCAAGATCGACGGCGCGTAATGCGTCGACGCGCACGTCGCCCATCAGGTAGACCTTGCCCACGCCTCGCAGCGAAAAAACAATGTGCCTGTTTTGATCTTCCGGCATGCAGCATGAGAAGGTGGCTCGAGCGCGTATTGAGGGCAG
>CAYRTN010000298.1:0-2185 GCA_964427235.1 uncultured Chthoniobacter sp.
GAACGTGGAGGGGTAACATGGATCAGGTGGAGGATGTCGAAATCGAGTGTCCCTACTGCGGGGAGACTTTCGGCATTCTCGTGGATACCAGCTATCCCTCTTTGGAAATGATCGAGGATTGCTCGGTCTGCTGTCACCCGATTCAGCTAAGTCTCCGCTTCTCCGGAGGGGAAATCGTCTCTGTGGAAGCGAAGCCATCTTGATGCTCCATGATGGCTGCTTTCTTTTTTGATCGCTCGGGCAGTCCCGCCTCGCGTGCGGCGAAAGTTTTGTCCGCGCTGATTCTGTTGCTCGCGTATTCGCTTCTCTGTTGGCTGGCTTTCTCAAATTCGGTTCAAAATTGGGATAAGGTCTGGGCTTATCGAGTCACGTTTTTTCAGGGTTGGGCGAACACGATCGGCATTTCCGCTGTCTCGTTGATCCTAAGCATGGTGATCGGCGTGCTAACGGCTTTGGCTCGGCGGTCTGCGTTTTTGCCGTTGCGATATTCGGCCGTGGCGTATGTGGAAACGATCCGCGGTTTGCCCCTCGTGGTGCTGGTGCTTTTCGGATTTTACGGGGTGGCGAATGCGGTGGGGTGGCATGACCGCATTTCTGTGGGCATTGTGATCCTCTCCCTTTTCAGCGGTGCGTATATCGCCGAAATGATTCGCGCTGGGATCGAGAGCGTCGGGCGCTCGCAATGGGATAGCGCTCGAGCCATCGGGCTCACTTCCTCTCAGACATACCGGTTTGTGATTTTTCCTCAGGTCGCGCGACAGATCTTGCCGCCATTGGCGGGGCAGTTTTCCTCACTCATCAAAGATTCCTCGTTGCTCTACATCATCGGGATATCCGAGTTGACCTTCGTGGCGAACCAGGTGAATTCGGCAACGTACAGCACGTTTGAAAGTTTTATCCCGCTAGGATTTTGCTATCTTGTCCTTACTTTACCGATTTCGCTCTGGAGTCGAAATCTGGAGGGGAGGGTGCGCTATGAATCGTAAAATATTCCCATTCTGTTTGCTGTTGCTTCTCACCGGATGCGCATCCGTGGAGATGTTCAATCAGGACGAGCCTCCCGAGTATATCGTGTCGCATCGGGCGGATTTCTTCAGGAACGGACCAGCGCAGGCTTTCCCACCGGAAAAAATCAACAAAGACACACATCTGAATGTGCTCAAAAAAGACTCCGGATTCGCTTTTGTTCGTCTCTTGGACAAGCGCACGGGATACATCGCGTGGAGCGAGTTGCATCCGGCGCCGCCGCCCGTCCGGGAGGTTCTGTATGATCCTGTGACCGTGGATGAGATCGTCGAGGCACCACTTCCCGACTTCAGTGTGGTTCCTGATGAGCTTCCGGATAAGCATCGCAAACAATGAAGGTCGCCCTGCATGGAGTGACAAAGGCGTTCGGCACCAATCGCGTGCTGGATGAGGTGACCTTCGAAGCCGAGTTTGACCATACGCTCGCCCTCATCGGTCCCTCCGGTGGAGGAAAATCGACCCTTTTGCGCCTGCTCGCTGGACTGGATATTCCCGATAGCGGCACCCTTTTTGTCAATGGAGCCGAGTTGCCCCAAGACGAGGGAGCGCTTCGCCGATACCGTCAGAGGGCAGGTATTGTCTTCCAAGCCTACAATCTCTTTCCGCATCTGAGCGCATTAGAAAATGTGCTTCTTCCGCTCACGAGGGTTCATCAACTCAGCCGGCCCGCTGCGCTGGAGCGAGCTGATGCCGTCTTGCGGCGATTCCAGTTGGAAGACCATGCCTTCAAGCAGCCCGCTTTGCTGAGCGGCGGTCAGCGTCAGCGGGTAGCCATCGCGCGCGCCTTGGCGACGGATCCTGACTTCCTTCTCCTCGATGAACCGACATCGGCTCTTGATCCGGAAATGACGGCGGAGGTTCTCGACGTGATCGTCGAGTTGAAGGAATCTGGGACACCAATCATCCTAGTCACACATGAAATGGGCTTCGCCCGTCGCTCTGCCGACTTGGTCGCATTTGTTTCGCATGGCGGAATCCAAGAGTGCGCGCCCGCCGCTGAGTTTTTCTCAACTCCCCGATCCGAGGAAACAAAACGATTCCTCGAGAAAATCCTGAAATACTGAATCGGGTATTTTTCGGTTGATCTTGAGCGGGCGACTTCGTTGGGGTCTTTTATGCTCTTTCCCAGTACGGGAATCTGCGGTATGTGCTGAGGAGA
>CAYRTN010000299.1:0-2185 GCA_964427235.1 uncultured Chthoniobacter sp.
ATGAAACTGAATGAGGGATTACAGCCAGCGGTAGCTGATTTGCAGGCGAGCCTGCCCTTGGTCGAAAGTCACGGGAACAAGCAGCTGGCCATGACTGGAAACAGGCGCGGCCCCACCCTCGACTTTGACCTGAAGCGACCCGCCGATCCGCCAAAACCCGCCGGCCCCAGGCGCCGCGTCCTCGCTCGCACCCAGTCGAAAATACACAGTACCCCCGGCGGGCGCAGCGCGCAGCGAAAGCGTCCTCACCAGTAGATCACTCGCTTCCGCTAGCCGGCCGACCGGGCGGATGGCATCATCGATTTCAACCCCATCCAGCGTGTAACGAAAGGTGGGGGCCCCGGCGGCATCGAGCGCGTATCCGCGATAGCGCGAGCGGGTGGCCCGGCCGCGCGGGTCGAGCGCAGGCCACGGTTGGTCCGGGCTGGCCAAAACGGCAAATTCCTCACCGGCCGGTCTTTCCACCACAGCAAACCCCAAGGGCGAGATGTCGCCGGCGCCGCGGCCGACCCAATGGCGGCCCGCGTCGAGAAACAACCCTTTCCAGAGCAGGGCCAGACGCAGTTGATCCTGATCAAAGGCATAATGCAGCTGCTCAGACGTGCCCACCGCAATCAGGCGGCGACTGCCTCCAGAGGGAGAAAGAAATCCGCGATACATGACTGGACGACCGTCCGCAGCCGCCAAAATGGCTTCAGGAAACTCCTCGCCCGGAGGACGCTCGTCCTTCGACAACCACACCCGGTCAAAACCAGGACCACTCCAAGCCAACGTGAGCGCTTCCTCACCACCACTCTCAAAATACTCAACCCGCACCCGACGCAAACCCGCCGCCAGTTTGACTTTTTTCCGCTTCTCGGAATAGGGATGAACTCCGTCATGACGGATTACTTCTTGATCATCAATGACAAGCCGTGATCCGTCGTCAGATCCAAGATGAAAGACGTATTCGCCATCGACCGGAATCTCCAACCCGCCATTAAAAACCAGGCCAAATTGATCTCGCAGTGGGGTCACGCCGATGGTGATAAGGTTGTCATTGACCTCGTCGACGGACACTTTGTTTTCCTGCGGCAGCGCGAGGAAGTCCGGGAGCTTATCCCAAGCGCCCTTGAAGACCATGCAGGTCAGCCCGCTCAGCGCTGGAGCGGGAGCGCGACTGACGAGGATCCGGCCATTCATGATCATGGCATGCCCCGGAAAGGTGCAGACAAAATCGAGCACACCCTCGGTGTCGGGCGCGGTAAACGCCACCTTTCCCGACTGGCCGGGATCAATCATCGGAGTGTGTGCCAGCACGCGCGGATCTTCCGGAATCCATTGGTTCAGCGGTCCTTTTTCGCCGAGTTCCCACGCTTTCTGGGCCACCTCCATAAAAACTCCCTCTTCTTTAAGAATCACGAGATTATGAGGAAGCTGGTCCGTATTCTGAAGGGTGATTTCCACTGACTGTCCTGGTTTCACCCGCACCGAGGATTGGTCATATTTCATCAAACCGGACTGGGTGCGCAGCTGGATGGAAACAGCGGGTTCGGCAGCCAAAACGACCGGAGCAAAAGCGGTCGTCAGCGCCGCAACAAAAGCAAACTTCATCGGCGCACCCAAGCTGCCGGCGCCCCGGCTGCAACCCTAGAGTCAGGATGAAATTGCGCTATGGCGAGCGTAGGAGGAAACCGCATCATGGGCTGGCCTCAGGGCTGGCTCGGCGGCCGGGGGCGATGCCTCCAAATGTGGTGAGCAAACTGGGATTCTTCCAGTCCCGGGAAGTGGGCGACGCGTTCGAAGTCGCCGGATTCCTCAATGGCTTGGAGAAATTCCGGGGTTTCATGGAGGATCAGATCGCGGTAGCCGAAAGCAACCAGCAGCGGTCGTCCTTCGACGTCCGACTGGGCCAGCAGGCGGCGCAATTCAACCAGATCCATTTCCATCGAGTAGAGTGAAGGGTCGTAAACAATCGCTTCCGTGCGGTGGGTGACCGCCAGCGGCGGCACGCCATTGACGGGCACGGCCAAAAAGCGAGCGACCTCCCGCAATGCTTGTTTGCCCATTTTCCGGTAGGTCAAAAGCGGCGAGGCGATGACGGTGGCCCAACCCAGCCAGGCCAGAACGACGACTGAAAGGGCGACCCAGGCCGTGAAACCGCCACGGCGGCGGGCAGTCTTGACGAGCGCCACACTTCCCACAG
>CAYRTN010000300.1:0-2183 GCA_964427235.1 uncultured Chthoniobacter sp.
CTCGGAAGTGACCGACCCAAACCAGCGCTGAGTTGACGATTCGGCGACTCATGCCGCCTGCATTCATGAGCTCACCCGCGAGCATGAAGAAAGGCACCGCCATCAATGGAAAATTGTCGGCGCCATTGATTAAATTTTGGGACACGATTTGCGTGTCGAAATTATCTAGGTGCAACATCAGCGCGACACCAGACACGATAAGCGAAAAAGCCAGTGGCATGCCCAAGGCCATGGCGGCTAACAAGGAGCCAATGAAGACGAGAACGGTCATTTGGCAGCCTCTTTCAAATGCGGTTTGGCGTCTTCTTCAGAGTCGGTCACTTGAATCAGATCAGCTTCGTTGAACTCACCTTTGGCCAAGCGGACCAATTTACCAATGATCATGAGGCCCATTGCAATGCTGGTGATGTAACCCACGCCATACACCCAACTCATGGGAAGTTCCGTGACGCCGGATCGGGTAGTGGCATTGATGCCGTGTTGTTTGAAAGTGCCATAAAACATGAGTACACAGCACATGAGCATCAATAAATTTGAAATGCCAAATGCAATCTTTTTACCTGTAAGGCTTAGCTTGCGAACCACAGAGTCGAGCCCTAAGTGAGCGTTGTCACGCATGGTGACAATGGCGCCCAAAAATGTGATCCAAATGAACAAGAAACGTGATAATTCTTCCGAACTGATGATGCCATCGTTAAAGCCGTATCTGAGCACCACATTGCCAAAGACCATGATGACCATGGCGGACAACATGATCACCAAGGTGAACTCAGCCAGTCGAAAAAAGAGATCGTTTATTTTTTTCATAGGAATCACACATTAAAAAGCCCTCCTCCATGGAGGAGGGCTTTCGAAGCAAAAATTACTTGGTGTTTTCGATGGCTTGCAGCAAGGCAGGGCCGTTCTTTTCACCAAAAGTTTTAGCAATTTCTGCCGACACAATTTTCTGGAAGGGTGCCATGTCAACGTTCTCAATGACTTGCATGCCTGATTTTTTCAAGTCAGCAACAACTTTGCCAGCATTGGATGCATTCAAGTTGCGTTGGAACTTGGCAGCTTCACGTGCAGCTTCCACCACAATGGATTGATAGTTGGCAGGCAATGAATCAAATTTGCCTTTGTTCATGGCCACTACCAAGGGTGAGTAAACGTGGTTGCTCACAGTCAAGTGCTTTTGAACTTCGTAAAACTTAGAAGACCAAGTGACGTTAATGGGGTGCTCTTGCGCATCAAAAGTGCCTGTCTCCAAAGCGGTGTACAACTCGGCGATTGGCATCGGTGAGGGGTTCATTCCCAACAATCTGAAAGCTTGAATGTGATAGGGGTTAGGGGTAGAACGAATCTTCAGACCTTTCAAGTCTTCTGGCTTGTTCACTGGGCGCTTGTTGTTGGTGAATGCACGCCAGCCGTTTTCCCAATAAGCCAAACCCTTCATGCCGTGGGGTGCCAGCTCATTCAAAACACCGGTACCAATAGAGCCGTCCAAAACGGTATAGGCATGCTGCGCGCTGCGAAACACGAAAGGCAATTCCATGGCGGCAGTGTTGGGCACAATGCCGTTGAAGTTAGAAGCACCGCTTGAAACAATGTCAATGGTGCCGCCGCGTACGCCATTGATCATGGCTGCATCGTTGCCCAATTGGTTGGCTGGGAAAATGGTAATTTCAACATCGCCATTGGTACGTTGCTTGACCAACTCAGCCAGCTTCATAGCGGCTGCATGTTGACCGTCAGTGGCGTTCACTGCGTGGCCCATTCTGAGGTTGAACTTGGCGGCAAATGCAGCCGAGCCCATGCTAGCGATCAGGCAAGCAACGAGAATGCGAGAAATTTTCATGATGGTGTTTCCTGTGGTTTTAACGTGGTTGAAAAAATTTAATCGGTGGGTAGCGCATATTCATCAGCGCTGAAAACAGTGTGAAATACAGTGCCATCGAACATGGCAATGAGGTCCTTAGAAACTTCGCGGCTTTTGAGTCGCACTTCTGAAGCCAAGGCAATTTCAATCGATTCACGAGTCGGGTACCGCACGGAAAGCACCATGCCAAAGTGAGGATCTGCTACATCACTTTCAACTTGCCTCAAAACTCGCACTTCTTGCGCACCTGGGAAACGTGTCCACAAAGGTACGAGCTCTTTGCGAATGTAGTTGTTGAAGGCTTGCTCCATGCCAGGTTTGACAT
>CAYRTN010000301.1:0-2179 GCA_964427235.1 uncultured Chthoniobacter sp.
GCTTGGATGACTTTTTCCATAGGGATTTCCTCCATGCAGCGAAAATCGATGGGGCACTCGCGGAGAAAGCAAGGACTGCACTCGACCTTCTGGCGGATCACCACACTGCGCGGGCCACGCGGGCCGGTGAATGTCGGTTCCGTGGAACCGAAAATCGACACTAGGGGAGTCCCAATAAAATCGGCGAGATGCATCGTGCCTGTATCGTTCGTAACAAGAACAGAAATTCCCGCCAAGAGATCCATCAAATCTTCAAGAGTGGTTTTACCCGTCAGATCAGTAACATTGGGTATGCCTAATGAGATTTTTTTTGCGACAGGCGTGTCTGCGGAGGTACCGACGATCACCCACTGGCAATCCATCGTCTCGTTCAGTTGGAGGATGAGTTGACGGAATTGATCAGCCGGCCAGCGCTTGGCGGAACCGTATTCCGCGCCAGGGCAAATGCCGATCACCCGTTCCTTGCGGTTTGGTTTCCAGAGGCGACTGGCCGGCGGGCGTTCCTCGGCTCCGCAACGTGCGGCAATACGCCAATAGACGTCGGCCTGATGCACTGGCTGATTCGCTGGAGGGCGCTTCCCGGCGGGGATGATTTGATCTAGAAGCCAATGTCGATAATGCCCCTTGAATCCGACACGCCGAGGGATCCCTGCTAACCAGACTTCCAAAGCGGACCGCAAGGAATTCGGAAAAAGAACCGCCGCATGAAAACGTCCCCGCAGGCGGCGGGCAACGGAAAAGACGGACTCGTCTTTTTCGATTTCGATCACTTCGTCCACTCCCCCCACCCTGCGCCAAAACCCGGCTAACTTGGCAGGGGTTAGCACGGCGAGGTGCGCGTCGGGGCGACCGAATTTAAATGCCCGCACGGCATCCACGCTCATCACCGCGTCGCCAAGCCAATTCGGAGAGCGGACGACAACGCAAAATGGGCTCACCGAAGCAGCCCCGCCGGGAATGTAAAAACCGCGCTTGGCGCCATTGATGAGAAAATTCGGCAACGGTGTCTTCCAGCGATTATGGACCCAAAACCAATCCGCAGGGGAAGTACGGACCTGCTTCTCAAGAGCATGATTGATGTCGAGAGTGAGCTGTTCGGGTTTGGCGGCATCCCACGGAATTTCTTCGCTCATCACAACCCTCCAACGGGCGAACCCATCAGTATAAATCGCAACCGGTATCACTGCCGCATCGGTACGCATGGCGAGAGTCGCTGCAAGCGGCGAGGTCGAACAAAGACGATTAAAAAACGGCGTCCAAACTCCGCTATTTCCTGCGTGCTGATCCACTAGTACACCCACCCCGCCCGGCTCGCGAAGCAACATGAGTGCTTCCTGAAATCCCTTCTTGCGATCAAATGTCAACAAACCGAGGCGGCGGCGGTCGCGGTTCACGAGATCATCGACAAGCTTGTTGTGAAGGGCTTGATACACCGTACCGAATCGGGCTTCAGGTATCTGGAAAACAAGTTGGGCGTAAAGTTCCCAATTTCCAATGTGATTGATCGCTAACACCACCGGCCGACCGTTTGCGATATTTTGCCGAATCAGATCCAGATTCTCGATGCGGACGATGCCTAGGATCTGGCGCTGAGAGAGCGAGGGCACCTTGAAGGCACAAACGGCATTGGCGCCGAGAGTCGTGAAATGCCGGAAAGTCAATCGCCGGATTTCCCCTTCCGACATCTCATCAGCAAAAGCAATCGTCAGATTTTCCCTTGCGAGCCGCCGGTAGCCGGGCAGGATAAGCCACATTAATGCTCCGATCGCTTGCCCGAGCAAAAAACACACAGAAAGTGGCAGGCAACGGATCAAACCCACAGTTAACAATGCAAAAATGTAAACCAGTCGTTCGGCCATGATGGACAATCAAGCTACTGAGAAAAAATCCCAGACGGAATCGAAATCCATCTTCCCAGGGGGAGTCGTAGGTATTCTTGGAGGCGGCCAACTCGGCAGAATGCTCGCCATCGCCGCGCGCCGCATGGGCTACAGCGTTCATGCTTACGAGCCTCAACCCGATTGCCCCGCAGGACAAATCTGCGATCTCGAGGTCAATGCCCCCTACACGGACGCCGATGCATTGAAAAAATTCGCCACTGGGGTGGATGTGGTTTCCTTTGAGTTTGAGAACATCCCACGTTCGGCAATTGAGACCGTTTCCGAGATGCGGCCCGTGC
>CAYRTN010000302.1:0-2178 GCA_964427235.1 uncultured Chthoniobacter sp.
TCCATCGCACACAACCCGCCCAGAGAACTTCCGCTCACGCATCCCCAGCGCGAATGCCGCTGCTTGACCTCCTCCCCCCGCAAGCGGTTTCGCTCCGAAGAAAGCCCCCCAGCCTTCCAAGCCTGTTCGACAACGGCCAGCGCCAGAAGTTGGTGTCGGGCGAGAATCGATGAGTCGCCCGCTCCGATCCCCGCAAGCGCAGCCAGCGAATCTCCATCCGGAGGGCTGCCGATCACTCGTCGATCCAAGCGCGCCGCCTCAAAAAGCGCGCCGATCGAATCCGCCCCACCACAAAGCACCCCGCACGAGGTCAACCAAACGCGAGAGGAATGAGAGGTCAAAAGCATGTAATCCGATGGAGATTAAAACCACCCACGATCAGGTCAACCCCGCTTTCGAAGCCTACCAAAATCTCTCCCACTTGCTTCAGTGGGCATGCTCACAGATGCAGGCGTATTCCGCGAGCTTGCAATCTGGGCATTTCGAAAAATTGAGCGTGAACTTTTCGTTCCGCACCGACAAAAAATTCCGCGCGCGTCTCGATGGACTACAGACTGCCTCCACCATTGGGTACTGAGACTTTTTATCTCCGGTTCCTTATAAAAACCCTGCGGGAATCTGTATGATCTTAGGCGCAAGCAGTCGCACCTCCTCTGCGTTGTTGACCAAAATTCCATATGGACACTTCTCCTGTTCGACAAAACCCGACAAAGAACGCAAATCCGACTGCTTTGTAGACATTCCGAATTTGATTTCGATCGGGATGCGCCGCCCGGCTGGGTCGGTCAAAACGAGATCCACCTCAGCTCCTCCACGCGTCCGATAATAGGCAGCTGGCCAAGGAGAGTTTTCCAAGGAAGCGATCCCGAGTAGGATCTCCTCCAGCATGGCCCCCTCGAAGGCTGACCCCACTCCTGCCCATGTCAGCAATTGCTCTTGAGTCCTTGTCCCTTTCAAATGATTTAGCAAACCGCTGTCACGGATATATCCCCGAGGCATTTTCACCATCGATTTGGAGGCCGTCTTTTCCAGACTACCTATGCTCCTCCAAAGAAACGTTCCCTCGGCAATCTCGAGGTAATCTCTCACGGCTCCTTCGCTTGCCCCGAGCGACCTTCCCACCTCGGATCTGTTGATGATTGTACCCGACAACTCACAGAGCATACCCAAGAAGCGCCGGAAATTTTGCACATTGAGGCGGGGAAAAAGGGCGCGGACATCACGATCCAGATAAGTGCGCTCGTAGTTGGACATCCATGAGGATTGAAAATCGGGGTCACCCGACAAGACCGGCTCTGGATAACCTCCCCGGAGAAAGTGACCCAGCACTTCATCTCTCGAGAAGCCAACCTTCATTCGCAAAAGTAGATCCAGATGATCCCGTGAAGGAAAAGCGGTTAGAATTTTGTAAAACTCTGGAAGTTCCCTGCCTTGGATTTCATTCAGTTTGAGCGTGCCAACCTCAATCAGCGCAACCCTCCCGGCAAGGCTTTCCACCACGCCTTTCAGAAGCGAAGGTGCACAGGAACCCGTCAAAATGAATCTTCCCTTCCTTTCGCGATCCGAATCAATCACGCCACGCAGTTCGGAAAGAAGTTCCGGGAGATTCTGCACCTCATCGAAGACGATATTGCTCGGATTTGTTGCGAAAAAGAAGTCATAATCCCTCTTTACAAATTCGTAATCCGAGAACTTTTCGAGATCCACATATCTCCAGTCGGGACGGAGCATCTTTGCCAGCGTCGTCTTTCCAGACTGTCTAGCTCCGAGCAACACCACGGCAGGAAACTGCTTCAGTGCCCGTTCGATCTTGTGCTCTAAATTTCTTCGAATCACCCCCAGCTATGTAAATGCATTTTTCGTCTTCTGCAAACGATAAATGCATGTATATTTGCCTTTTTGGCTTATTTATTATCTAAACTACTAGCAGTAAAACTGATGAATTACATCCATCAACCAAATTGTCTTGCCCTCGCGCCAGATTGTCTATCAGACCCCAGATACAGCGCGCCCTCTCCCCAAAAAGGTGCATCATGCAGAGAATCCGTGGCGCGTTAGATTGGCTTTTTGGACATCCAAAAATGAATGCCGAATAACATTCGATTGGTTTCGATGCAACTTACACTTCAGTGGGCATGGTCACAGATGCAGGCGTATTCGGCGAGCTTGCAATCTGGG
>CAYRTN010000303.1:0-2177 GCA_964427235.1 uncultured Chthoniobacter sp.
GCCGGAAGAACAAAAAGCGCCAAGATCAAATCACCAGCATCCTCGAAACGCTCCGGTCCCTCGGCCACATATTGTAAATGGTCCAAAGCCGCTAACCTTGCCTCCCGCTAAGGCGCAAAGACGCGAAGTTTTGCATCCGCAGATTTCACCGATTTCCGCAGAGGGAATCCTAGCCTTCTGGCGCACGGCACCACAATTGGCTGGTGAGAAAACCGAAGAGCGAATCGCGAGTATGCGATCTTGTGAACCCATGGGCTTGCATATGGGGGAATGGAGACTCTAGGGCACGTGCCGGTAGATTGGTGGTCACGCGGAAAAATCGATACATGAGCCACAGAGCAAGCCTAGCGGGTATTCTGAATGCCGGATGCGATGGGACCTTGAAATCGCTGATTAACCATTGCCCGCCGGGAACGCACGCCGTCGAAAGACAATCCATGACCCGCTTCAGGAGGTCGCCGTCGAAGCAATCGAGAAAAAAGTTTGTCACGACCAAGTCGAATCCCGCCGCTGGAGGACTCCAATCTGGCAGGGAAGCATGCAACCACTCGACCTGCGGCATGATGGATGGGGGGGCTTGCTCCAAGCGCCTACGAGCCACATCCAGCATCACCCCACTGTCATCGAGATAGGTGATCTTTGCGTTGGGAAGACGTTGACTCAATGCAACGAGAAAGCGCCCATGCCCCTCACCGGCGAGAAGAATCCGCTCGGCGGAGAGTTCTGCAAGCCAAGCCAGGCGGCAGCGTTGAAGGAACCCGCCGGCAACGATCAACTCCATCCAGTCATAGTGCGGGGCAAGGCGATCAAATCCCATGCCCTTAGAGAAGCTTACTCGCCACAGTAATCATACCAAAAGCAGCTTGCTTTTGGATTTTAGTAGAGGAGCACAGCGCGTCTCGCCTGTGTGCTGCGGTCTGCTCCTTAGTTCCGATGGGTATGCTGCGAGAAAGCAGACTAGTCTCCACACGGCCGGGACGGCCATGCCCCCTTCTTTGGCGCTACAAAGTCTAATTTCAAAGGAACAATGGTATCACAAGGGCAGATACAAAAAACAGAACCCATCGAATGTCTCGAAGGAATGAGATTGCATTATGGCACGCGAAATCAAATTCACATCGGCTTGGATTTTTTGGCCTCACTACTCGCCGTGAGAGAAGCGCGGATCACTCCGCGCTCTTCACACCCACGGGATTATTCCAGCAGAAGGGTTGCCCGCGAAGGCGCAGAGTCGCGAAGTTTTTAAGCCGCAGATTTTCAAAACTATTGGCCGAGAATGCTCACGCGCTGCAGCAATAATGGACGCGGAGGATTTCCCTTTGTCTCCATACGGATGTAGCGGGCCGTGCGTCCTGGCACAGTGATTCCGGCGTGGAATTGGGTCGGGAGAACTAGCCATTTTTCTTCCCATTTTGACGCCTTCCAAAGTGTTTCCCACGTTGTTCCATCCGTGGAAATCGACAGCATAAGCCCTTCGGAACGGGAATCCCCTGGACGATTTTCGATGACAACGGCGTTGATCTGCTTGGCTTCCCCGAGATCGATAGTGACCCATGGATTGTCCTCGGCGGCAGTATGGAAGGCAAATCCGGTCTTGGGACGCTCGCCCTTGAGCAAGAGGGCGCGGTTTTCGGCACTGTCGTGCTCGCTGGTCGAGCTGGTTGTGTAAGTCGCATTGACCCCGAGATCCCGGCCATATTCGGCCATGTTGTCGGAGATGATACGAGCACGCCCACAAAGCAATCCGGTAGCGATCGGTTTATCCAAAGTCAGCTCGAGGACAGTCACCGGCGAAACCTTTTGGGCTTCTGCTATCGTGACTGAAAATTCATTGGCGTCCTGCTGGAAAGTCACAGGTGTGCCGTCAAGCGTCCGAGCCGCAAGGACCTTCGATGGAAGCGGGTCGAAAGCAATTTTTCCGCCTGCGGGCCACTGATAGACATGAAGGAATAATTTATCCCCCTTGTGGCAACTACCACCCCACTGCCCATTCTGGTAGGGACCACCACGAGTTTCGTAAATGGCTTCCCCATACTTGGCAAGCCAGGCGCCCATCGCCTTGGCTACACCGGTCTCGGCATCGGTGAGCGTGCCATCGGGACGAGGGCCAAAGTTGAGAAGAAGGTTGCCGCCTCCCGTGGTGCAACTCACCAGCATTTTAATGCATTCATCGGGAC
>CAYRTN010000304.1:0-2166 GCA_964427235.1 uncultured Chthoniobacter sp.
TTTCCGACCGACATGCAGGCTCAGATGTGTGCCTTGCTTGCAACGACTGAGGGAATCAGTGTCGTTACAGAAAACGTCTTCCCTCATCGATTCATGCACGTCGCCGAACTCAAGCGCATGGGCGCCGATATCGACCTTCAGGGAGCGACCTTAGTGATCAAGGGAGTTCCGCAACTCAGTGGCGCGCCGGTGATGGCAAGCGACCTGAGGGCATCTGCGGCACTCGTTCTTGCCGGACTTCAGGCTGATGGTGTCACCGAGGTGAATCGGGTTTACCACATTGATCGAGGCTATGAGTCCATCGATGAAAAACTGAATGGTCTAGGCGCTCAAATTGAACGTATGAAGGCCTGAGTCGCAATCCCCGCCCGTGCATTCTCGGGCGGGTGACACGCATTCAGTTAATCAAACCAAGAGGGATTTCGCTTTCTCCAAGGCTTCAGCGATTTTGGAGGTGTCTTTGCCTCCGCCACGGGCTGAGTCTGGTTTCCCGCCTCCCTTGCCCCCAACGATCGGAGCGATGGTCTGTATGATTTTTCCCGCTTGGATCTTGGATGTGTATTGCGGAGACACCGAGGCCACGAGAGACACGGCGGAATTGGCTGAGCCGGCGAGCACCAGGACACCTTCAAACGTGCCTTTAAGGGCATCAGCGATGGCTTGGAGTTCGTCACCATCTGCGGAGCCCAGATCTTTACAGAGGAGGGGAGTTCCGGAGATGTTTTGAGTGTGTTCGATCAAATCGCGAGCGCGAGCTGCGGCATCGCGGGCGCGAGCGGCTTTGAGTGCTTTTTCCAATTCCTTTTGCTGAGCTAGGATCGATTCAATCTTTCTCTCGATCTCGGCGGCGGGACAGTTGATTTGCGCGGCGATATTTTGCAGGCGATGGGAATCTTGAACGGCCTGAGTAGCAGCCTCCAACCCAGCGACAGCTTCGATACGACGAACGCCTGCGGCGATGGCGGACTCACCGAGAATCCGAAAAAGACCGATCTCGCCGGTTGCGGTGCAATGGGTGCCAGCGCATAACTCCATCGAGTATCCGTCTAGGTTTCCAGTGCCGCCGATTTGGACAACGCGGACGGCCTCACCATATTTATCCCCGAAAAACTGCATGATGTCTGAGCGTCCGCGTACATCGGCATAGGGTACTTCTGTCCATGTGACTTTGGCATTTTCGAGAATGCGTTCATTTACCAAGCGTTCGATTTCGCGGACTTGCTGTGGCGTGAGTGGGCCGCTGTTGAAATCAAATGTCAACTTGTCCGGAGCCACGGAGGAGCCCTTTTGCGTGGCATCGGGTGAGACGACCTCGTGTAGAGCCCAGTGGAGAAGGTGGGTGACTGTGTGGTGACGCTGGATCGCATCGCGACGAGGTTTATCAACGGTGATTTTCACCTCGCTGCCGATCGCTGGTGCATCAGCCGAATCGAGGATGTGGAGCCATGTGTTACCGATTTTTTGGGTATTGGAAACAGCCCAGAGTTGTCCGCTGCCAGTGAGCGTCGCTGTGTCACCAACTTGACCGCCCATTTCGGCATAGCAAGTGGTCGCATCCAAGACGACGGCCGTTTTGTCTTTGATTGAAACTACCTCTAAAACATGGGCCGCTGTCACGAGATGGTCATATCCCGAAAATGGGGTGGGTGTAGAGGTTTCGATTTCCGAGAGCGTGATGACGGTTTTTTTCTGAGCGGCGCGGGCGCGGGCACGTTGGCTTTCCATCAGCGTCTCGAAACCTGCATTATCTACAGTGAGTCCGCGTTCGCGGGCCATCAGTTCCGTTAAGTCCAGAGGAAATCCCTGTTCGTCATAGAGGCGGAATGCAAACGCGCCTGATATTTGAGCGCCTGTAGGGAGCGTTGAAGCTTCTGTATTGAAGAGCTCGATACCTTTATCGAGAGTGCGATTGAAAGCTTCTTCCTCGCGGCGCAAGACCTCTTCGACATGCTTTTGGCGGGTGCGGATCTCCGGAAATACATCGCCCATCGTCCTGGCTAGGACATCGACGAGACGGAAGAAAAAAGGCTCGGTGAGCCCCAGTGTGCGACCATAACGGACGGCACGGCGAAGGATGCGGCGGAGAACGTAGTTTCTATCAGTGTTTCCGGGCTGAATCCCGTCTGCGACGGCGAACGAGAGGGTGCGAATGTGGTCCGCAATCAC
>CAYRTN010000305.1:0-2153 GCA_964427235.1 uncultured Chthoniobacter sp.
TCACGACTGAAGTAGTTGCGGAATGCATCCGAAGTCGGCTCGAGAACGGCAAAGGACTCGATGTCGGTTTGTTCCTTCGAAGCATCGGTGCGGCCCGGTGTGAAGGGAACCGAAACTTCCTGCCCGGCCTTCTTCGCACCTTGCTCGATAGCTGCGCAGCCGCCGAGAACGATCACATCTGCGAGAGATACTTTCTTCCCATCGGTTAGCGCCTTATTAAAGTCTGTTTGGGTCTTCTCTAAGATTTGTAGCACCTTTGTTAGCTCGTCCGGTTGGTTCACTTTCCAATCTTTCTGTGGAGCGAGACGAATCCTAGCGCCGTTGGCTCCGCCACGCTTGTCGGTGCCGCGAAATGTTGATGCAGAAGCCCAAGCTGTCGAGACCAGTTGGGATGTGGACAGCCCCGATTCGAGGATCTTGCTCTTGAGGGCAGCGATATCTTGCTTGTCGATCAACTTGTAATCGACCATCGGAACAGGGTCTTGCCACAATTGCGGCGGGGCAACTTCTGGCCCGAGTAATCTCGAGACTGGACCCATATCGCGGTGCGTCAGCTTGTACCAAGCCTTGGCGAATGCTGCGTTGAACTCCTTTGGGTTCTCTTGGAACCGCTTCGAAATCTTAGCATAGGCTGGATCCATCTTTAGCGCGATGTCGGTCGTGAACATCATCGGGGCGTGCGACTTTTTCGGATCGTAAGCGTCTGGTACGATGCCCTTCGCATTTTCATCCGTGGGGGTCCACTGCCATGCGCCGCCAGGACCCTTTACCAGTTTCCACTCGTAGCCGTACAGGTTGGCGAAGTATTCGTTGGACCACTTCGTAGGAGTCGATGTCCACGCGCCTTCGAGGCCGCTGGTGATGGTATCACCGCCTTTGCCCTTCCCGAAGGTGTTTTTCCAGCCTAGGCCTTGCTGCTCGATGCCGGCTCCCTCAGGTTCGGGACCAACATTTTTATCAGGGTTAGTCGCCCCGTGTGCTTTGCCGAGCGTGTGACCACCGGCGATAAGGGCAACGGTCTCTTCGTCATTCATTGCCATACGGCCGAATGTCGTCCTGATGTCGATGGCAGCGGCGAGCGGGTCTGGCTTGCCGTTAGGGCCTTCTGGGTTTACATAGATAAGGCCCATCTGGGTCGCTCCTAGAGGCTGATCTAGTTTGCGGTCGCCGCTGTGACGCTTGTCGTCCAACCACTTGTTTTCAGGGCCCCAGTAAATATCCGCATCGGGTTCATAGGTGTCAATGCGCCCACCTGCAAAGCCGAAAGTCTTGAACCCCGAGGACTCGAGTGCACAGTTACCAGAAAGGATCATCAGGTCGGCCCAGGAAATCTTTTGGCCGTACTTCTGCTTGATAGGCCAAAGCAACCGACGGGCCTTGTCGAGGTTTGCGTTATCGGGCCAGCTACCCACGGGTGCAAGGCGAATGATGCCCGAGCCCGCACCCCCGCGGCCATCGTAAGTGCGATATGTCCCTGCGCTGTGCCAAGCCAATCGGATCCAAAGCCCCGCATAGCTACCATAGTCGGCAGGCCACCAGTCCTGCGAGGTCGTCATCAACTTCATTAGGTCCTTCTTCACTGCCTCTAGGTCGAGCTTCTTGAACTCTTCTGCGTAGTTGAATCCCTCCCCCAGCGGGTTACCCTTAGGCGAGTGCTTGTGCAGGACATCAAGATTCAACTGGTTTGGCCACCAGTCTTTTTCACGGTACTGCGCGTTCCCTGCGGCGCCACCCATGACTGGGCATTTAGCGATGTCGGCGGCGGCACCAGCCGGTTTGGCGGTTTTAGAGTTCTCGTTGTCAGCAGGAGCTGGGTTTTTCTGTGAGAACACGAATGTAGAAATAGAAAGCGCTGCGCAGGTTATTATGACAGTCGTCAATTGTGTTGGCTTGGTCATGGTATCTCTCTAGTAAGTTGCTTGAGCCCGAAACTCTTCGTCACATTATTTTAGCATAAAAACCAATGTAAAAGCAATTTCGAGCACTAATCAAATGGGGGAAGTCCATTCTCGTTCTGCATTACTGCCAACAAGCCCACCCACTGCGATGGTGGGATCGACATTTTACTTTCCTTTAATTGACGTCAGCTTGTTTTAAAACAAAGTAGTTGAGACGGGGAAGAACCACTACAACGATCCCATTAAAACCTTTGA
>CAYRTN010000306.1:0-2152 GCA_964427235.1 uncultured Chthoniobacter sp.
TATGATCGCCCGATTTTTGCGGAACCAAAACTCCACTCCAGCGAACCGAGGCATCACGGAAGGGAATTTCGGGGACCGGATACATTTCGTGCCAGAGAAGGTCGATCTTCTTGTCCGTTCGAGTCGCGATCGGTTCGCCTTGGAATTCCCTATTATTGAACACTTCTCCTTTCATTCCCTGTTGACTGCGGGAGTCATCCGTAAATAAGACTCCCTCCGGCAATGGTTGACCGTTGATGCGATACCCTTTGACCAATGGGAGGGAGCAATCCGTCAACACTTTCACACCCATTGGTTCCAATTTGTCTTTGATGCCTTGGGCGAGCGTCACCTCTCGTCTTGGAATGCCGCTGTAGTTTCCGAGCAGGGCGGCAGCTTCATCACCCGTTGGTCCGATCACGGCCACGGTTTTCAATTCCTTGGGATTCCATGGCAAGGTTCCGTCATTTTTTAACAAAACGAGACTCTGCTGCGCGACTTCCAGCGCCAGTTGGTCGTGCGCCGGCGAAGCGTTTTCCGAGATAGGAATACTCCGGTAACTCACGCGCGAGGCGGGATCGAATTGACCCACCTGGAAACGCAAAACAAACAACCTGCGTAACGCCTCATCGAGTTCCTTCTCAGTGATCAATCCACGCTTCAGCGCTTCTGGCAGTGCCTTGTATGTCGTGCCGCTGCAGAGGTCGTTTCCGGCCTTGATGGCTATGGCGCTCGCCTCAGACGCGTCCTGCGCGAATTTATGCGAAGAGGGCTTCCAGATGTCCGCGACGCTATCCACATCGCCGACCACCGCACCGCGAAACCCCCATTCCTCGCGAAGGATATCCGTGAGCAACATTTTGTGACCCGAAGCGGGAATCCCATTCACGGCGTTGTAGGCGCTCATGAGTGACTTCGCACCTCCCTCGCGGATACCTGCCTCAAATGCCGGTAAATAGGTCTCGCGCAAATCGCGTTCGGAAACGACAGCATCAAATGCATGACGCAAGGGTTCCGGCCCGCTGTGCACGGCGAAATGCTTGACCGTCCCCACGGTCTTCAAGTAGTTCGGGTCGTTTCCTTGCAAGCCACGCACAAAGGCTACGCCGTAGCGTCCCGTCAGAAACGGATCTTCGCCGTAGGTTTCTTGTCCACGACCCCAGCGTGGATCACGGAAAATATTGATATTGGGCGACCAGATGGTCAGCCCCGCATATCGCTTAGAACCGCCCCCTTTTTTAGCAATGGCCTCGTTGTTTTTGGCGCGCGCCTCCGTGGAAATCGCATCGGCCATGCGTTGGACGAGTTGGGGATTCCAGGTCGCGGCGAAACCGATAGCCTGAGGGAATACCGTGGCGATGCCATTTCGCGCCACGCCGTGCAGGGCCTCGTTCCACCAATCATACTGGGGGATGTCGAGGCGCGGGATAGCAGGGCTCGCCATCATCAACTGGGAGATTTTTTCCTCCACGGTGAGGCGACCTATCAAATCTTCCACGCGCTGCGCGACAGGCAGGACTGGATCGAGGAAGGGCAGAGCAGATTGCGCGTCGGGCGCGGATTGGGCGGCAAACGTAGAGGCAACCCCGATCAGCCAAAGCGAGGCCAACAGCGCAATAAGAAACAGCAACGATTTTTTTTCCATAGGACTTTTGAATTTCAGTAAATCACACCTCACTAACGAGGCATGATTTTTTCGCGAAGGGAGTTTTGGCGATCCAGCAAGCCGGCATAGAAATCGGCGCGTCTCGGTTCGAGGCGAGTGCCCTCACGCACTGGGCTGCATTGCGCAGCGAGGGCATCCAGCGAGGATCCGGGTGTGGCCGCTTGCAGGGCTTGGATGGCGGCTCCGAGTGCGGCGCCTTCAGCACTCTCCATTGTGACGACAGGATAGCCGAAGACATCGGCAAGGATTTGACGCCAGACTGGGCTTTGGCTGCCACCGCCAGTGAGACGAATTTCGGTCGGCTTGAGGCCGAGAGATTCCATGCGGCGCAGACCGTAGGCCATGCCAAGGGTTACGCCCTCCATCGCGGCGCGCGCCATGTGGGCGGGCGTGAGATTGGAAATCGTCATGCCGTGCAGGACACCACAGCCGTGCGGCAGGTTCGGCGTGCGCTCGCCTTGCAGATAGGGAAGGAAAAGAAGCCCATCGGCGCCTGGCGGCACGCTG
>CAYRTN010000307.1:0-2144 GCA_964427235.1 uncultured Chthoniobacter sp.
TCCTCCTCAGCATCACCCTCGGCCTCGCCGCCGTGTGGCTAGGCAGCCATACCGCCCATTTGTTAAGTCCAGCGTCAGGGAAATGACGACTCATACCAAAAGCAGCATGCTTTTGGATTTTAGCAGAGGGGCACAGGGCGTCTCGCCCGTGTGTGTTGGCGTGCTCCTTGGTTCCGCTGGGCAGGGTGCGAGCAAGTAGACCAGTGTCCACACGGCCGAGACGGCCATTCCCCCTTTCTTTTGCGCTGCAAAGTCTAATTTCAAAGAGACAATGGTATCAGGTAGGCTGATCGCCTTCCATGCAGCGCTCTTCGAGCCCTCTGCGATGGGAATATGTGCCAATTCAACGTTGGGCTTGCGCTCCTTGTTCGCATAGGGCACAAGAAAACCTACACATATATGAGCAAGCTGAACTCCCTCCTCAACTCCTCCCCAAACCACGTTCTCCGCATAACGAGCATTCTTATCGCTTTGCTGTTGAGTGGGCTTTCCTTTTCAGCCCATGCCGCGGCTGTTGAAGGAAGCGTGCGCGTGATGAAGAAAGAAGGTGCACCTGTGGAGGTCACGATGAATGGATCGCCCATTGAGATTCAGAGCGGAACGATCCTGAGGCAGGGGAGCAAGATCAAGACGGGGAGCAGCGCGTCGGTGGATCTCATGTTTGACAATGGCGCGGTTCTGGAGATTAAGCCGAGTACGGAATTTTTGATTGAGAAGTTTGAGCGTGAACCCTTCGACCCATCTGGAGTGGACTACAAAAGCATGACATCGGAGCCTACTCCATCGAAGACAAAGCTCAAGGTGGACACGGGAGCTGTGTTGATGGGAGTGAAGAAGCTGAACCCCTCATCGGAATTTCAAGTTGAAACCCCAGTGGGAATGACAGGCATACGAGGAACGAGCCTGTTCGTGAAATACGATAAGGCGAAACCCGAGGAAGGAACGATCGTTGGCGTCACCGAAGGAAAAGTGGAGTTTTTGACACCGACCGGAACGAATCAGCCTATCAACGCTGGAGAATCATTTGGAATCACCGATAGCCCAACAGGAGCGACGATCAAGCCGAACCCACCAGGGGCGAGTGTGCTCATGGCGGAGACACGTGGGGTCGATCGAGCCATCCGACAGACGGCGCCAGCCAAGTCGTTTGAGAGTGCGCCAGTGACTGCAGCTGGCAACGCCTCGTTGGATGTGGCACCCATCAAGCCAGAGATGATCAAGGTGGAGGGAGGAAGTTTGCCGAAGGATTCTCAGGTGATGCCCAAATCTGTAAAAACATTTGAGATTGGAAAATACGAAGTGACATGGGGTGAGTGGCAAAAAGTGAGAGATTGGGCGGTGACCAAGGGGTATGATCTCCAAAACGTCGGGAAGGGGCTGAGCGAGAACCATCCCGTGACCGATGTGAGTTGGTATGATGCGGTGAAATGGTGCAATGCGAAGAGTGAGATGGAGCGACTAGAGGCTGTGTATCAACTCAAGGGACAAGTTTATAAATCTGGGGCCGCAAGTGAAAATGGATCGGATGTTGTAAAGATAAAATCGGGTGCGAAAGGATACAGATTGCCCGAAGAGGCGGAGTGGGAATGGGCGGCAAGGGGTGGAAGAAAATCAAAAAAATACACTTATGCTGGGAGCAATGATCTGAATGCCGTTGGGTGGTTTAAGGAAAATGCTGAAGGGAAGACGCATCCGATTGGTCAAAAACAAGCAAATGAACTTGGCATTCATGATATGAGCGGAAATGTGTGTGAGTGGATCTTCGATGGGGGCGGTGCGTCCCGCTGTATTCGTGGAGGGAGTTTTAACAACGACAATATTTGTGAAGTTGCAACTCGGTGTGGTCGCGGTTCGGATTTAAGGCTCAATACCATCGGATTCCGTCTGGCCCGCAGTTCTGGAAACTAGAGGGCGGAGCGAAAGCCTGAAGGATGAAGGCGGAAGAGGGCGAACGAACACCCGCGCGATAGCGCATATCCCAAGGGAGAGACAAATGTGTAGCCCAGGGTGGGCAACCGGAGAGAAGCGGAGCACCAAGTCAACCGGAGAGAAATTCGAGCGGGGGGCGGGCGTCCGCGAAGTTTGCTCCTGATAGAGGTAGGAGCGAGACATTGGTTTGTCTCGCTCCCCCCTCCGAACCGGAC
>CAYRTN010000308.1:0-2143 GCA_964427235.1 uncultured Chthoniobacter sp.
GGTAAAGGTCTTGAACACCTTCGCCTTTGAGCATGGGCATGTCCATTTTCACGGTATAGCCAATACGCGTTTGAATGTAGGCCAAGTGTCTGTAGCCTTCTGGAAAATGCGACAAAGCCTCGGCGTCTAATTTGAGCACGGCTGAGGGATCAACCGGGTCAATTCGATCTTTTTCGTAAATGGGTTGTCGGTGAACCAAGCCCCATTGACCATTGCGCTCTTCAAAGAAGTCATAAAAACGACCCGTGCAAACGACGTCGCACAACACGCCTTCCACCAGGCCGCGTTGTGAGATGGTCATTTTTGTTTGTGAAATAGCGCGCGTACCTTGGACTTCAATGGAGGAGCCGCCCAAAAAGTGCAGGATGCTGACGCCCTTGTTCCAGCCCTCAATGGTCACCTTGATGAACTCCTCGAAGGGTCCTTGAAACCAAGTGGCCATCATGACGCCATCGTGATGCCAGACGGTGCGAAATTTGTCCCAAAGTCCTGCATCGCGCCATACCGCCCAGTTTTCAACCAACTGACGAATTCGCAACTGCTGTGTCATTTCATGTGTCATTTTTTAAGGCCTTGTCTTTATTCAAGTTCAATCTTTTTATCTTGAATGACTATTTTCAAGTTGCGGATGTCTCGCTCTACACGTTGTTTAAATTCATTGGAAGAACTGGCATTGGGTGACCCGCCAAAAGAAATGAGGCGTTGTCTCACATCCTCTTGATTTAGAACCGCACGCAATTCTTTGTTCAAGCGCTCGACCAATTCGGGTGGTGTGCTGGCAGGTGCGGCAATGCCAAGCCATGATTCAAACACGACCCCAGGGTATTGTTCGGCAATGGCTGGCACACCTTGCACAGGACTGCCGCCAGGTGCGGACGTTACAGCGATGGCCCTGACACGCTGGTCTTTCAAGAGAGAGGCCGTCAATGTCATGGTGTCAACCATCACATCTAGGCGCCCAGCCAACAATTCAGTCAGAGGTCCCGTGCCACCTTTGAAAGGAATGTGTGTCACTTGTACGTTGGCATCGCCAAAAGCCCATTCTGCAGCCAAGTGCATGGCGGTGCCAATGCCGACAGACGAATAGGTGTACTTGTTGGGTTCTGCTTTGGCTTTTTGGATCAAGTCAGCATAAGACCTGATGGGTGAGTTGGGGGCAACCGTGAAGGCCAGTGGGTAAGTTGTGATGGTGCTGACCCATGCCAAATCCTTGATGGGATCGAAGGGCAGTGACTTTTTCATGGCTGCACCACTGGCGTGGCCACTAGGCACTAAGAGCAGTGTGTAGCCATCGCCAGGAGCGCGGACCAACATTTCTGTGGCAATGTTACCGCCTGCGCCTGGTTTGTTGTCGACCACCACATTTTGTCCGAGTCGATCGCTGAGTGATTTGGCAACAAGTCTGGCCACCATATCTGACCCACCACCTGCTGGAAATCCCAGCAAAATGCGAATGGGTTTTTGGGGCCAGTTGTCTTGTGCGTTAACCGTTGGTAGAAGACCGAGGGTCAAGCTTGCTGCAAGCAAGAGTTTGAAGAGGCTCATGATGCCACGTCGTCCTTGATGGTGTTGCGCAAGATGCCAACTGCATCAACTTCAATTTCAACCACATCACCGGGTTTCATGAAAACTTGCGGTGTACGTTTGTTCCCCACGCCGCCGGGTGTGCCGCTCACAATGACATCGCCGGGTTCAAGCGGAATGAAGGTCGAGATGTAGGCAATTTGACGTGGGATGCTGTGAATCATCATGTCAGTTGTGGCGCGCTGCAACTCAACACCATTCAAGCGTGTGCTCAGTGTCAAAGTTTGGCCGGGTTTGATTTCATCGGCAGTGACCATCCAGGGGCCAAAGCCGCCAGTGCGCCAGAAATTTTTGCCAGCAGTCCATTGGGTGGTGAAATTTTGCCAATCGCGCACAGAGCCATCGTTGTAGCATGAGTAGCCTGCAATGTGTTTCCAAGCATCGGCTTCCGAAATGCGGCGGCCACCTTCGCCAATGATGATGGCAATTTCACCTTCGTAGTCGAGGCGATGCGACTCTGGGGGGCGCATGATGTCTTGGCCATGTCCCACTTGCGAAGAATTGACGCGTGAAAAAATGGCTGGCTTTTCTGTGAGGTCACGGCCTGTTTCCTTCACGT
>CAYRTN010000309.1:0-1074 GCA_964427235.1 uncultured Chthoniobacter sp.
AGGAAGCCCACTCGGTCTCTGGCCTCAAAGGTGCCCCACCCGGCTATGTCGGCTATGGCAAAGGCGGCGTGTTGACCGAGGCGGTACGTCGTCAACCGTATAGCCTGGTGCTGCTCGACGAAATGGAAAAAGCGCATCCGGATGTGCTGGAATTATTTTTCCAGGTATTCGACAAGGGCGTGATGGAAGACGCTGAAGGCACGCTGATTGATTTTCGGAATACGCTCATTTTGCTGACCTCGAATGCGGCGCAAGATGTGGTCGTCGACACCTGCAAGCGCCAGCCCTCGCCCACTTCCGCTGCTGTGGTTGAGGCCTTGCGCCCTGCTCTGCTCGAACAATTTCCAAGCGCCTTTTTAGGCCGTGTCGTTATCGTGCCGTAACGTCCGATGGCAGGCGCGCAGATACAGCGCATCGTCGGACTCAAGATGGCGCAGCTCGCCGCCCGCGTGCTGTCCAATCACGGCGCGCAATTTACCTGGGATGCGTCAGTGAGCAGCGCGATTGCTGCGCGTTGCACCGAAGTCGAAAGCGGCGCCCGCAATATTGACCATATCGTCACGCAGACGCTATTGCCTGAGCTGGCCTCGGCAGTGTTGCAGCGCATTGCGGCGCACGCGCCGTTTAGCGCCGTGCACCTCAGCCTCGATGCGCAAGGCGAATTTTGTTTTACGCTCACTGATGCGGAGGCCGCATCATGAGAACCGGCTTCACACAAGACAAAGCGATGCTGTCGATCACGACGTCTCTTGGCGCTGACGTACTGCTGTTAGACAGCTTCGCCGGCACCGAAACTTTATCGCAGCCGTTTCGCTTTAACCTGGCCATGAAGTCGTCCAACAGCAGCATCGATCCGACGACCATCGTTGGCACGACCGTCACCGTCACGGTGCGTCATGCCACTGGGGTAGAACGTTTTTTTCACGGCGTGATTGCCCGCTTTACCCAATCCGGCATGGACGTTCAGTTTGCGTATTACACCGCCGAGATGGTGCCGGCCTTGTGGCTGCTTTCACTGAGCCGCGATAGAGTCATTTTTCAAAACCAGAGCGCCACCGACATCATCGATGCCGT
>CAYRTN010000309.1:1084-2142 GCA_964427235.1 uncultured Chthoniobacter sp.
CGAATCGCCCTTGGATTTTGTGTCGCGTTTGATGGAAGAAGAAGGCATTTTTTACTTTTTCACGTTCACCGCCAGTAGCCACACGTTGGTGCTGGCCGACAGCGCAAGCGCCCATGTCGATTGCCCGCAAGCGAGCGCCTTGATTTTCCGCGGCCGCAACGATACGCGCGAATGGGCCGACAGCGTGCTGCGGTTCGAATCAAGCGGCCAGCTGGTAACGCAAACCTTCACCGCCTCCGACTACGATTACGACACACCGAGTACCGCATTGGCGGCCAGCTCCACGGCTGGCAGCGGCAAGATCGTCACCGGCAGCATCTACGATTATCCTGGCCACTATCAGGTCGTGGCCGACGGCACCAAATTTACCGGACTGCGCCTGCAAGAAGGCCAGGCCGACGCCTTAACGGCCGTGGGTGACAGCCTGTGCTGCACCTTAACGGCCGGTGGTGCGTTTAGTCTGACCGAGCACGCTAATGCCAAGCTCAACATCCGCTATGCGCTGCGCGCTGTTACCCATCGGGCAGATAACGAGAGCTACACCAATCATTTTGAAGCGCATCCGGCAACAACCGTATTCCGTCCGCCGCGTCGCACGGCCCGACCCGTCGTGGCCGGCAGCCAATCCGCTTTAGTGGTGGGGCCCGATGGCGAAGAAATATGGACCGATACGCTGGGACGCATCAAGGTCAAATTTTACTGGGATCAGTCAGCACCCAAAGACGACACCAGCTCTTGCTGGGTGCGGGTGTCGCAAACCTGGGCTGGCAACGGCTGGGGCAGCATGTTCATTCCGCGCATCGGGCAAGAAGTCATTGTCAGCTACATTGATGGCGATCCAAACCGTCCCATCATCACGGGCTCGGTTTATAACGGTGAACGTGCCACGCCTGTCGCTCTGCCCGCAATGCAAACGCAGAGCGTGATCCGGTCGCGCCCAACCAAAACCGGCGACGGCAATACCAAGTCTGGCAATGTAAAAGATAGCAGCGACCGCATCGATGGTAACGAGATGCGCATGGAAGACAAGCAAGGCAGCGAACAGTTTTATTTTCATG
>CAYRTN010000310.1:0-2139 GCA_964427235.1 uncultured Chthoniobacter sp.
ACACAGCACAGACGTTATGGCAGTGAGATTGGTTGCACAATACAATCGTTCGCAAAAATCACGTTATACTACATGCATACATATATTTTTTCAATGGAGTAGTTACATTATGGATATGGCTACACAACGAGTCATGGTGATTTTTGCGCACCCTGACGACCCTGAATTTATGGTTGGCGGCACGATGGCCAAATGGGCCCGCGAAGGTGCCCATATTTGCTATGTATTCATCACCGATGGTAGTGCAGGCAGTAATGACCCCACCATGCGCAAAGCAGACTTAATCGCCATGCGCCAACGCGAACAACGTGGTGCATGTGATACTGCCGGCGTCAAAGATATTGTCTTTATGGGCTATACCGATGGCGAATTACAACCAACCTTGCAATTACGCCGCGATTTGACCCGTCTTATCCGGCGCTTCAAACCAACCATTGTGGTCTGTGGCGACCCCACCTCGTGGTTTTATGGCAACGGCTATATCAATCATCCTGACCACCGAGCAGCAGCCACTGCAGCCCTCGAAGCAGTTTTTCCTGCGGCAGAAACGTTGCCGATTTTCCGTGAATTACTCGACGAAGGCTTACCACCCCACAAGGTGCAACAAGTCTGGATTAACGGCAACCCCAAGCCTGACACCTGGGTCGATATTAGTGAGGATCTCGAAACCAAAATCGCCGCCTTGCGCCACCATGTCAGCCAAGTCACCGTTGGTGATGGCGACTTTATCCGCAAATGGGCTGCCGAAGAAGGTGCGAGTGCAAACATGGCCTATGCCGAGCACTACAAAGTCATGAAGCTCGGCAACGAGGAGCAAGCATGACCCCATCATACCGTCAACAGCTTGCGGATAGCACGGCGATTATCACTGCAATGCAGGCTCAAGCCGACAGCGTCGAGCAGATTGCCGATGTCATTGCCACCCAAGTCCTGGCTGGTCACACATTATTCACCTGTGGCAACGGGGGCAGTGCTGCCGATGCCGGGCATTTTGCCGAAGAGCTCAGTGGTCGCTACCGCAGCAATCGCCGCGCCTTGCCCGCCCAATCACTCAGCATCGACGCATTGGTTATCACCTGTATCGCCAATGACTTCGGCTATGATGCCGTATTTGCTCGTCAGCTCGAAGCCCTTGGGCGAACCGGTGATCTGTTGTTTGTACTGAGTACGAGTGGTAATTCGGCTAGTATATTGGCGGTACTCGAGACTGCCCGCACCAAAGGCATCACCACCATCGCCATGCTCGGCAAAGGGGGCGGCCAAGCCACAGGACGGGCAGATTACCAAATCATCGTGCCATCCAACGATTCGGGGCGCATCCAAGAAGCGCATATGCAAGTCATTCATTACATTTGTGAAGTTATCGAACAGCGATGCCAATAACACGTCGAACTTTTTTCAAAACACTGGCCACGAGTAGTGTCAGTAGCCTACTCGCCGCCTGTAACGTGTCGCAATGGGGGAGTCGCGCACCGAGCTTGGGGTTGCAACGTCCATTTGTGGTTTGGACCCAACAAAACTGCCTCGATGCGCCCCTCGCCCGCTGGCGCCGGCTAAACTCCCGGATTGAAATCAATCGAATTGCGATCGCCCCCAGCGACATCCAATCACGCGTTGGCGCAGCACTCGCAGGCCACGAAGCAATGCCCGATGCGCTTGTCGCCGACAGCGCAACACTAGGAGCGCTACAGCGCCCTGGTGTTTTTCGCTTGTTGCCGCAATTTAGCCAATTTCAAAACGACATGGCACCGGTCAGTATCGCGCAATGTAGCGACCCGAGTACCCAATTGTTTGCATTGCCACTCACCGTCAACCCCTATGGCTTGTGGTACCGTATCGATTTGTTCCGTCATGCCAACCAAGGCAGTCGGCCCGACAATGTCGCGGCCGCAATTGGGACAACTTGGGACACATTTTTGACATTCTGTGATGCCATCTATGCCAACACTCCCAATGTTTCAATCATCGCCGACATCATTGATGATTTATTTGTTCCCATGCAATATCAATTGCATACGCACGACACCACCAATAAGTCATTTGGTGAACAATATCGTGAAAGTGTCACTATCGCGACTACCTTCCAGCAACGTGGCTATGCCGCAACGGCAACCCGCGCGTCGGGGAGATGGTTTGACT